>JBBSJF010000015.1:0-15796 GCA_038257495.1 Saccharimonadales bacterium (SeqCode)
ACCTATTATTGCCATGTGTTTTGGAAGTGTATTAAGACTCCATATAGTATCGGACGTAACATATGCACTTTTTTCGAGACCTTCTATTTTAGGAATAATTGGTCTAGATCCCGTGGATATGATCGCGTATTTAAATTGTATCTGCTCTCCGGAGGCATTTTCTAGTGTATGACAATCAATAAAATTATACTCTCCAATTATACAATCGACACCTTCGCGCGCGAAGGCTTCAACATTATCTGTATCGTCCTGAATGTGCTGCTGTCGCTCTCGTATTTTGGACATTATATTACGTAGGTCCGGCTTTCCTACCTGGACATCTGCAAAAGCTGCTGACTTTTTTGCTGTATCATAATCTCTTGCAAAAGCTATTAGCGCCTTACTCGGCACACACCCTGTATGCAAGCAATCGCCTCCGATTTTATATTTTTCTATCAAAGCTACGCGAGCACCCATTTTAGCTGCCGTTTTTGCCGCTACAAGCCCACCCGATCCCGCACCAATAACTACAATGTCATACATAGCTTTTGAGTATATAGGATAAGCGTCTTCATATGAATTATTATAAAGGTAAATAACAAATCTACTGAAGATTCGGAATAAAAATCCTAAATACAGATCCTTTATTGATCTCGCTTTCAAGATCTATATCTGCTTTGATCATTCTTACTAACTTCATGGTTACGTATAGTCCTAAGCCGGTGCCGTTATTTTCTCGGGTTCTGTAATCGTCGCTACGAAAAAATTTATTGAATACTTTTTCTTGGTCTGGTTTGCTAATGCCTATACCCGTATCTTGTACCCAAAACTGCACCCCATTATCTTTTTGGTCTGCGCCCACGGTAATGCTACCTTTTTCGGTATATTTAATCGCATTAGTTATAAAATTTTGCAGAATTTCGCGGACATATAACTTACTCGAATAAAGTAGCTCTAAGGACGATCCTAGATCCAATGTAAGCTTTAGACCTTTGGCTTCTGCGGAAGGCGTGTAATTCTTGTATAAGTCTTTGCAAAGCTCATGTGTATTTATCGGTTCGATGTCTAAGCTTAACTTACCGCGTTCTGCTCTAGATAAGGTAGAAAGGTCATTGATTAAACCTGCAAGAAAAATTGTTTGAGTATGAGCCTGCTTTAACGCGTCTTTAATCTTGCTCAGTTCAAAATTTTTATCAGCAATAAACTGGGCATTACTTATATTGCCCTCTGCAATCGCAATTGGGGTTCTAAGCTCATGGCTTACCACGCTTATAAATTCGTCTCTTTCTTCTTCGAGAGATTTTTCTCGTGTGATATCTCGAATAAGGATTACATGGCCTTTTTGCCCTTTTTTGCCATAACCTAAACGCACCGGTGCAATACTAATGTAAAGATTGAGCTTAGTACCGTCTGAATAAATCAAACAAAGGTCTCGCGTAGTCATGGAGGTAGTAGTAGTGTTAATCATCTCAGTGACATCTACCGGCTGGTTAGTTTTATCATATAGTTTTAATACATCTGCTATAAGCTTGTCTTCTATACCGGTGTTACTGTCCAATATATTAAGAGCGGCGCCATTATAAACAGCAATCCTTGCCTTTTCGTCTATGGCAATCACACCGTCACCCATGCTCTGAATTAGACTGGTAAGACGTTCGTGTTCTATCGCTGCTTTTTGATTAAAATGTAGCTTAGGCAAATGACTTGTAACCTTAGACTGTAGTATGTTTTTTTTGGCTATCATTGCCTGATTATAACACTGCTTCAGCTTATAAATGAGGCTGGTACTGTTTTATCTCTTTTTTATCATTTAGGTAACTTGGACATATCTTGTGTAGCTCCTGCCAGAACGACGTCTGGTGATTCATGTGCTTGGTGTGAGTAAGCTCGTGAAGCAGTACATAGTCTATTAAATGCTCTGGCAATGTCATCAAAAAACTGTTTAAAATAATATTCTTATGTTGGTCGCAGCTACCCCAGCGGGATTTTAAGCGTTTTATATAACACGATTTATACGATACGCGGTAGCGCTCTGAGAGTATGCGTAACCTTTCTGGCAGGTAATCTTCGCCCTCTTTTTTTAATGCTCGCTCAAGACCTTTCTGTAGGCGTAGCTGGGCATCTTCGTCCTTTAGTGACATATGCTCAGGTAGATATAGTCTTATGAGTCCGTCCTGTACGCTCACTCGTAAATCCCGAACTGAAGGTTCGACGCTTACAACATGTCTTTTTCCTACCAGACTACCATCTGTAAGTTTTGGTCGCGTAAGCTTAGCTTGCTGCTGTATAATCCACTGTTTTTTACTTTCCAAATATGAGAGACCACTTGCATATGGAAGCCACGAAGGCATAGTTATACGCACCGTGTTGTCGCCCTTAAGCGAAATGCGTATATGCTTTTGACCCCTTCGCTTAGATAACAGTACTTTGCCTAGTTCGGGGTGAATAATATCTTTGCGGGTCACGAACGTATGGAGATGTTACGCCTGCTCTGGTCTACCCGACCCGCTAATGTATTGGGCACAAGGTTTACCATAGCTGGTCGTGCCACCTTAGACGTAACCTGGTTAGTGTCTATTATCCCCATGTCGTATAGCCGTTTCATGATAGCTGCTTTCTGAGTGGCGAATGTGTGTTTGCCACTAATTACTATGTAGTCCTCGATAGACTGGGGATTTTGCATGTAGCCAATGTAATCCTCGAAGCTCGTGCGGTCGTACATACGAGAATGCTTGTCGTCTGCCTTACGTTTGTCTCGCTTTATAGTCCTTGTAAATGCGGCCTCAGGGTCTATTTGCAGCCATATGAGTATAAAGTTTGCGCCATGCTTACGAGCCATCTCACGTAGCTCTTTGCGTTGACTAAAACGCATAGCATTTGTATCGTATACCACACTTACGCCAGCATCCAAGAACTCCTCGGTCATATAGTTATGAAGATGCATCACTATGTTATTCTCGGTTTTATCAAACCGTGGCTCCTCGAATAGTTCTCCCCTAATACGATCTGCCTGCAAATGGGCGGCCTTAATAGAATCGCATATTTGACGGGCTGCATAAGTTTTCCCAGAGCCTGGAAAGCCGTAAAGCATAATAAGAAGTGGTTTTTGTGGCACAAGTTTACTCATCAACATCAGTTATACCAAATTTTTGCAATAAAATAAAATGCTAACAGATATAAAATATGATAATATTCTGGTGCTTAGGGGTATAGCTCAGTTGGTAGAGCACTGGTCTCCAAAACCAGGTGTCGTAGGTTCGAGCCCTGCTACCCCTGCCAAACAATAATGAACTAGGCTCCCATGGCATGATCGCTACAGAGATAGAACGCAGTTCCGTGCATGCAATTTTAAAATGAGAGCACCACTATGAGCAGTAGATACCAAAGTTTGCTAGGAAAAAACGTACTTATTACCGGTGCTGTCGCCGGGATTGGTGAAGCCACTGCTATTCGATTTGCTCAAGAAGGCGCAAACGTGGCGATTAATTATTTTGATTTTCCCGACCAGCCAGAGGCAAAGGCAGCCGAGAAGCGAATTTGTATAATCTCAGATACGAACAAATGTAAACACCTAAGAGTACAAGCAGACGTTAGTAACGCTATAGAAGTTGCCAGAATGTTTACAGAAGTAATTAAAGCGTGGGGAAGCATCGATATTCTAGTAAATAACGCAGGCATACAGACACAAGCACCAAGCGTTAGTATGACAGTAGACGATTTTGACCGCGTTGTTGCCACAAATTTACGTGGTACGTTCCTATGCTCACAGCAAGCACTAAAGCACTTTTTAGCACGCCAAAGTGCGGGTGTAATTATTAATAATTCTAGCGTGCATGAAGTTATACCCAAGCCAGGTTACGTTGGATATTCGGTTAGTAAAGGTGGTCTGGGTAATCTAACAAAAACTTTGGCGATGGAATACGCTCACAAAGGTATTAGGGTTAATGCTGTAGCACCTGGAGCTATTATTACTCCTATCAATCCGTGGAGCAGTGATAAGAAAGCCAAAGCCAAAGTAGAAAAACACATTCCGCTCGGACGAGCCGGTCAAGCCGAAGAAATCGCTTCAGTGATAGCATTTTTAGCTTCTAGCGAAAGTTCGTATATAACTGGCCAAACACTATATGTTGATGGTGGCTTAACGTTGTATCCGGAATTTCGCGAAGACTGGTCTTCTTAAAATATCGTGACAGCAACTGAAGCCGAACTGAAACAGCAAATTAAGGGCATTCTGTTGACTAACCGCCAGAAGGGCTACTCTCGCTTAGCTAAAGCATCATACGATTTTATAAAACCAGCCGCTAACCGTTACCCATTCCAATACTTTTGGGATACGTGCTTACATGTATTAATGCTTTGCGATGTTGGCGAAGTAAACTTGGCTAAAAAGCAAATGGTTAGCTTGTTTCGTCTGCAAGAACCCAACGGTTTTATAGGTCATATGATATTTTGGCGCAAATTTACTTGGCTTTTTTCTAGTAAGCTCGAGGATGTGTTGCAAACCAGACCGTCGTTTAAACATATACGTCCGCAAATGAGCGCCCTCACACAACCGACTTTAATAGCAATGGCCGTAAAACGTATTTATGAAACCGATAATGACAAAGAATTTTTACGTAAAGTAGTGCCAAATATTACAGCCTATCTCGACTGGCTGAATGCTAACAGAAACTTTGACGGCGACGGTTTATTAAGTATTATAACGCCTTACGAATCCGGCGTAGACTACAAGCCCAGTTTTGATAGCGTATTGGGTTTTAAAAAAGGTATAGGCAAGCTTGGGCTATATGCCAGAGCCGGCAAAGTGGATCTGGTTAATTTTTTGTGTCGTTACAACCTGCCAAAGTTACACCAAAAAAAGCTTTTTATCGTCAAAGACGTTATATTCAATACCTTTTACGCTCAAGATCTTAGCTATCTAGCTGATCTCTTGGAAATACTGGGGATGGACAGTAGCCTATATCGCACACATGCGCATGAAGTTGCAAAACAAATCCAAAAACAAATGTACAGCAAAGCCGATGCTGCTTTTTTTGACATTGACTGCAAAACTGGCAAACACCTAAAAACCTACACGCCGAGTATCTTATTTCCACTACTGTTGCCCGACATAAGCAAAGCTATCAGCCATGAAGTCATAACAAAACATTTCATTATGAAACAAACTTTTGGGGCTAAGTTTCCTATAACCTCAGTAGCCTCTACTGATCCTACTTTCTTAGCGACAGAATCACACTATATCTGGCGTGGTCCCACTTGGGTGTTATACAATTGGACTGCATTTAAGGTGCTTAAACTCCACGGCTATAACAAGCAAGCCAAAGAGATTAGCGAGTCTACTCTAGCGCTTATAGGCAAAAGCGGCTTCAGAGAATACTATAACCCCCATACAGGGCAAGGCTATGGTGCCAAGAACTTTACTTGGTCCGGCCTCATTTTAGAAATGTTATAATGATACATAGTAGTAGCCTTATGTCATCTAACCTAAGGAGTAAATATGAGTGTAAATGCACAGTATCAGTCAGTTTATAATCAAGTAAAAGATCTGGAGTTTAGGCTTCATGACCTGCTTGATGAAAATAACTCTGTGGCAAATGAAATCTTTAGAGCAGTGGACCGCCTTATACACGAGCTAGAAGTGAATGAAAGCCCCCGGGATGTAGAAGAAGCCATGAAGCCTATTATAAAAACTTTTGAGAACCTAAAAAGAAGCGAACAAGAAGTTATGCCTCCTAGCCAGGCCGACACAATGTTCCGTACGTTTGAAAAAATGCGACAGCAGTTAAGAGGTATGGATAATTACTAAAAATCGAAGTTTTTCGGATATTTTATATATTTCTACTGCAATCGTTCTTGTAGAATAAATTAGTACTTGTGCTTAATCTGTTTGCTACCTATAATATCTAGCAAATAAACCTAAGTGAAAATAGGAAAAATGCGGATACTAATGCTCGGGTGGGAATTACCGCCGCATAACAGTGGTGGTCTTGGCGTCGCATGCTACCAGATGTGCAAGGAACTGGTTGCTCATGGTGTCTCTATAGAGTTTATTGTGCCGTATGTGGCGGATCATGCTATAGACTTTATGCAGGTTACGGCCGCCACACCCCAACCTGCATCTGACGTTAAAGAATCTGGCATCGCCTACGATAGTTACCTTTTTACTAACGAGGACGGTAGCGAAGAATACATAAGTATTTACGACCAGCATAAGTTATATACAAAAGGCGTGGAGCCAATAGCAAAATTAGGCGAGTTTGATGTTATACACGCCCACGATTGGCTCACCTTTAGGGCTGGTATGAGAGCGAAGCAACTATCTGGTAAACCACTTATTGTACATATACACGCCACAGAATATGACAGAGCTGGTGGCACAAGTGGCAACCCTCTGGTAGAAGAAATAGAATACATGGCAATGATGATAGCCGATAAGATCATTACCGTTAGCGAACATACAAAACGAATTGTCATAGAGCACTATAAAATACCAGAAGATAAGATAGAAGTAGCCCACAACAGCATAGACATAAGTAGTTACGAACCACCGTGTACGGAGAACGTATATAAATGCTTAACTGAATTTCAGAAACATGGTTATAGGGTTGTGAGTAATATCGGACGCTTAACTTTGCAAAAAGGGCTCACCAACTTGCTTATAGCCATGAAAGGTGTGATCGAGAGAGCTCCTAAGACCCTGCTACTTATTGTCGGATCTGGCGAACAATACGAAGATCTGATAGAACTGGCTGCTGAGCTTGGCATTTCATCTAACGTCTTTTTTGTAGACTTTCAGCGTGGTAAAGCACTACGGGATGCATATACCGTAAGTGATTTGTTCGTAATGCCCTCTATAAGTGAACCTTTCGGCATAGCACCGCTAGAAGCTATAGCGTTTGGCACGCCAATACTGATTAGCAAACAGTCTGGTGTAGGCGAGGTTGTACGAAACTGCCTAAAAGTAGACTTTTGGGATGTAGATGAAATGATCAACCAGATCACGGCTGTGGTACAAAACGATGTGCTACGGGACGAGCTTCATGCGCAGTCTTATGCAGAGTATAGCCGTATGAGCTGGACAGATTCTGCTCTAAAAATGAAAAATCTGTACGAGATAGCTATCGGGGAACCCGCATGAGTAATAAAAGAGCTGTCGTTTTATATCTTCTCATGCATCAACCCTACCGCGTAAACCCGTATTCTGTATTTGATATAGGCACACAACACGATTATTTTAACGGTGCCCAGTGGGAAGATAAAAGAAATAATGAGTTTATTTTTCGTAAAGTTGCCGAAAAGTCATATTACCCTACGCTTCGTACATTCCAACAAATAATTTCTAAACATCCTGAGTTCAAGATGAGCTTATCTCTATCTGGCACTGTTATTGATCAAATGCTTGCATGGGAGCCTGAGCTAATTCAAATCATAAAAGGTTTAGTGCATAGCGGTAACTGCGAAATTGTAGGAGAAAATTATTACCACAGCCTTGCCTTCTTTTTCTCAAGAAATGAGTTTGCCCAGCAAGTAGAACTGCATAAAAGAAAAACACAAGAATTATTTGACTACACACCCACGGCTTTTCGTAATACCGAGATGTCGTACAATAACGACCTTGCCTACTGGGCAGATAAAGCCGGCTATAAAGCTATCCTAAGCGAAGGTTGGGATCCGGTACTAGGCTGGAGGAGTCCTAATTTCGTATATAAGCCAAGCTACACAGACAATATACGTTTGCTCACAAAAAATTATAAAATGAGCGATGATATTGCCTTCAGGTTTGGCAATAAATCCTGGGAACAATGGCCGCTAAATGCAGAGAAATATGTTTCGTGGGCGAATGCGGCGTGGGATCAGCCTTTACTTAACCTCTTTATGGATTTTGAAACTTTTGGTGAACACCAATGGGCCGACACAGGTATCTTTGATTTTCTGCTTGCACTTCCAGATCAGTGGCTAAAGAACGATGGCCATACCTTTATGACTGTTACTGAAGCAGCTACAAGCTTTGATCCAGTAGATACTATAGACACTCCCCAAACAACTACATGGGCAGATACAGAAAGAGACCTAAGCGCCTGGCTGGGGAATAACATGCAGACGAACGCTGTAGCTGCACTTTATAAGTTAGAAGAAGCAGTTAAACAGTCAGAAGACCAACAACTTTTGCTAGATTGGCGTAAGCTCCAAACTAGTGATCATTATTACTATATGTGTACGAAGTGGTTTAGCGACGGCGACGTACACGCATACTTTAGCCCGTACGAGTCTCCTTACCAGGCTTTTATAACATTCATGAATGCCTACCAAGATATCAAGCTGCGATGCTTACGAGATAGTAAAGAAATTCATCTATGAGCAGACCAGTAGTACTTAGCAATGGATCGTTATTTGTAGGCCTTAACGAGCACGGACTTGTGCATGACTTTTATTATCCTTATGTGGGTCTAGAAAACTTAACCACCGCCCGAAGCGTACACCATAAAGTAGGCGTACAAGTTAACGGCGTGTTCTCGTGGCTGGACGACGGCACATGGGATATGTCTGTAGACTTTGAAGACGATGCTCTGATAAGTAAAATACTGGCAAGGTCATCAAGGCTAGGGGTGACGTTATATTTTCGGGATTTTGTTGGTCATGAGTCTAACGTATTCGCTCGTAAAATCCGAGTCATAAATGATAGTCAGGAGCATAAAAGTATCAAAGTATTTATGCACCAGGTGTTCCAGATATCTCGCGCTGGGCGCGAAGATACGGCACTATTTGTACCTGAAGAAAATTATATACTCGATTATAAAGGTCATATTAGCCTTATAATCTACGGTCGACATCAAAACGGACAGCCTTTCGACCAATTTGCTATTGGTAACTACGCTATAGAAGGCAAAGAGGGTACGTTTAAGGATGCCGAAGATGGCAACCTAGAAGGCTGTCCCGTAGAGCATGGTGGTGTGGATAGTGTTATACGTTTTTCGCTAGAACTTACGGGTGGCAACGAGGAAAAACTAGAATATTGGGTTATAGCAAGCGATTCGCAGTCAAATGCCGTAAAAACTCACAAAATTGTCCTGCATGTAGGCCTAGACAGGCTGCTAGAAGCCACAAAATCTAGTTGGATTAATTGGCTTAGCACAGGAGCAAATAAGATTCATGGTGTTGATAAAAAATATCTGAGTCCAATAAAAAAATCACTACTGCTTATAAAAGCGCATACCGACCAACATGGTGGTGTTTTAGCCTCCGGTGACTCATCTATTTATAACTACGGTAGAGATTATTATAGTTACGTATGGCCAAGAGACGGTGCATATGCAATGTGGCCACTCATCCGCCTAGGCTACCGAGATGAGCCGAGAAAATTCTTTGAGTTTTGCCGTGATATACTCCAACCAGATGGCTACTTAATGCATAAATATCAGCCAGATCAAGCCGTTGGAAGCACGTGGCACCCTCTTGTACACAACAACCATACAGAATTAGCTATACAGGAAGACGAATCAGCAATCGTGCTTTATATGCTAGGAGAATATTATGCGCACAGTAAAGACGACGAATTCGTGGAAAGCATGTACGACGTATTAGTAAAGCCTATCGCCGACTTTTTAGTCAGTTTCCGAGATTCTAGCACCAATCTACCCCACCCCAGCTACGATTTATGGGAAGAACGTTTCCTAACGCATACATATACTACAGCCATTACGTATCAGGCACTTCTGGTCGCATCTGAGCTTGCAGAAGTGTTTTCGTACCCAGAAGACCAGGTACGCTGGAAAAACACGGCAGACGAACTACTGGGTAACATGGATGTATTTAAACATCCCGACGGATACCTCAGAAAAGGCTTTATCCTTGATAAAAATAACAATCTACAATTCGACGATACACTCGATACTTCTAGCTTATACGGCTCTATGATGTTTGGATATCACGAAAAAGGTAGTGACATTTTAAAGTCTACGGTTGAGCTTCTAGAGCTGCAGCTTGCCAGTAAAGTACCGATTGGTGGATTTCCAAGATATACAAATGATAGTTATTTTAGAGCCAAGGCAGACTATCCAGGCAACCCTTGGTTTGTTACAACATTATGGTTAGCCCAGTATTACTTGCGAGTAAAAAATGTTGATCGAGCAGTAGAGCTTATAGATTGGACGCTAAAGTATGCTCTACCTAGTGGCGTTTTGTCGGAACAGGTAGACCCAGAAAACGGCGATATTATTTCAGTGGCACCACTTGTATGGAGCCAAGCAGAGCTAATCAATACGATATTAGATGCTTCGCATCTTCAATAAAATAGGATACGTTACGATTTAGTTCTAATGCTTACGAGGTTTTACGACGTTACGCCCTAGGTTTTTCTTTGTTTCTACAAATAAAACGTGCTTGCGGGCTTTTGGATCGTATTTCTTTAGCGACAGTTTGTCTGGAGTGTTCTGGGTGTTCTTTTTTGTATAATAAATACGCGAGCCCGTTTCTTCGGACACTAAACCAATAACTTTACGCTTGTCTGTCTTTTTTGCCATAATCTGAACAATATTACCAAACTATAAGAGCTATAGCAACCCTAAAACAAAACTTGTAAATTTATAGCGTTGCATCGGTGAGTCAAAAAGCCGCTTTTCCGAGTGAAGCATATCCGTAGATATGGTGGCGAGGAAAGGGGTTTTTTGGCCGCCGAGGTGCGGTAGAAAATGCAGGTTTTGTTTTGGAGTTACCATAAGTCAATAATTATAATGGAGCCGACAGAGGGATTCGAACCCACGACCTGCTGTTTACAAAACAGCTGCTCTAACCAGCTGAGCTATGTCGGCGTACAAGCTATACTACCAAATAAGAAGTAGTAACTCAATAATTATAACCAACACCAATAAGATGTGCTGATTCACAGGCTAATATCGGCGTTAGGCGTTATAAAAAGCTAATCTATAGCTGCTTGCAAGGAAATTCCGCTAATCTCTTGCCCTGGCATATCAAATATTAGACGCTCTCCAATATTTGCACCTGGTGCAGCTGCTATAAGAAAATCACCCAGTTTTAGACTATCAAAGTATGAAGTAATTGCTCTAGCTTGTTGTTGGACAGGATTCTGCTTTCTATCCGTATATATGCCACTTCCATGAAGGCTCATTTCCATTGGACCAGCAATTGTGCCATCTGGACGAATTTCATGAAATAATCCTTGTGGCCACTTGCCAGACACAGAAACCATAAAATCATAAGTAAACATATCTTCACCAGTTCCGGTTGTAATGCATAATCTATCTCCCACGCATAAATCTTTTAATTCAAGCCTATCGATGGGGTTGCATACTGTCTCTCTCATTTTAATTTCACTCATATAAAGTGATTTTACATAAAAATCTATATTATGCAATCATAAGCCAAATGATCATAGTAAATAAATATCCGAGATTATCAGAATATTTCTACTAGTTAAGAGTAATAGCTATAACTCCGTTATGTATTATTGACCCACCAGAATGATAGACTACTTGGTATGAGACAAGAAAAATCTATACCTGTCTACACAGTTTATCTACCTGAATATAATTTTGATAATGGTGAGCCAGACCATAAAGCCATAGGCACACCCGTTGACGATGAGCTACGTAAATATTTTATGGGCGAAACCATACTTATTAGAGGTCTTGGATCGCACGAACACCCAGGCAAATCTGTTGATGAAATGATAGACATTATTGAGACAGCCGGTACTGATCGATATGACCCTGCACGTATTGGTGACAGATACACAAATGTTAATGGTAAGCACTTCGACTTATGCGCACTCCGTCGAACGATTAGCACAAGAAGTAAAATATTCTGGCAGCTTAGTTGGTCATTTTACCAATCCCCACTAAAAGAGCGTGGTTATCCTGTAAAAGTAGACATGCTCACTATCTACGACCCAAAACAGATGAGCGCGATTGTATATAGTCCTATAGGGCAAAACAACCGAGTGATGCGTGATGGCTATGTCTTTAAAGATCCAGCCAACAAGCCGTCTGCGATAATGGCAATATTTAAAATTACCAAACAAGACACATAAACTCTACTAATTCGGCACAAAGTACTAATATGGCAGCATTGCTAAATTCAGAACTAAATTTCCTGTATTACACAGTCCTTAAGAGCTACGAACTCAACATCAAACTTGCCCATAACCTCAGACAATTTTATATATATTGCATTTCGTGCGTCTTCATTCAAATGCCAATCATGGACCGGAACTACAACTTTTGGTCTGTCAGACATTGATTCGATCATTTTAGAGAAACCTACTACTGCACCCCAAGGACCACCATTGATCGCACCTGCAAGAATCCGCGCTCCATAGGAACTAGTTAAAGTGTGGCAATCTCCGCTAATGAGGACTTCGCCGAAAATAAGGTAGCTTGTGTGTTCTGGTTGTTTATCAAACCATGGTGAAAGGTCTGCATGCTCTGATTCTACGAACTCGATATCTTGGTCTTCGCTGGTCGCTAAACCATCGATACCCAGTTCCTTCAAGCCATCAACGGTTTCTTGAGTCCCGTACCACTTAGCGTCTGGAGAAGCCTGCATAATTACCTTCGCGAACTCATGATTTAGATGATCGGGGTGATTGTGCGTGATAACGACAGTGGAAATGTCCGAGAAGTTTGTGTTTTTTACTTTATCATTCTGCCAACTATATATGCCTGGATCAACAAGAACTTTCTTGCCGTCATTTTCAATTAATAAGCATGAGTGAACTAGCTTGGTTATGTTCATACACTCATTATTACATGTCTGATTATTAACAAAAAGTATATTCTGGTGCAGGGTGAGGGATTCGAACCCCCGAACTCGAAAGAGAGGTGATTTACAGTCACCTGTGTTTGACCGCTTCACTAACCCTGCCTATTCTCACTCAAAAAGTGACTAAGCTGTTTCATTATATATTTTCTTCCAGAGCCTCCTTTGAGAAACTTTTCTCTTCCTACGGCATCTGCTTTGTTAATATACGCTTCATAGTATATCAGATCATAGTTTGATGTTTCCGGTACTTGTTACCTCTTTACGTGAGTGCTCAGTAACACGACGCTTAAGATTCGAAGAGTAGCCGATATAAAACTTGCTCAAAGAGGTGCTATGCAGAACATATACGTAGTACATACTATTGAGTATGGTCGCGCAAAAATAATTTGACAAGCAAATTATCGCCCGACTCACGCAAAATTAGTTTACAATACAGAATCAACTATGTGAAAAACTATAGTATGGCGGTGCCACGTGATGAGCGAAGCGAATTTTGCGTGGAGCCGCCTTCGAGATTTGAACTCGAGACCCCTTCCTTACCATGGAAGTGCTCTACCACTGAGCTAAGGCGGCGTCAGGAGGTCTAAAAGACTGACAAATTGTAACAGAATAACGATCTGTTTACTAGATAACGATGCGTTTAGGTCTTACGACCTTTTTTGGTTTGCCCGCTGGCAATATGAGCTTTCTTAATTGTTGGTCTATTTGTTGCACCTGATCGTTCATCTCACGATCTTGGTATGCTTTTCTAAGCAACCCTAACGACTCGGGATTTGGTTCTAACGAGACGGCTTTTTGCAATGACTCTAACATGAGCTGCGCATTACCTAGTTTTTCTTGGACTTTTGCATAGGCTATATGGCGAGCCGCAAACCCATCTTCCAGATTTAATGCTTCTTGGAATGCTATTGCTGCTTTTTGATAATTTTCGGTCTCGTAGTATATGAGCCCTAAGTTATGAAAGCTCGATGCCGTAGGGTCGATACTGCTTGCTATCTCGAAACAATCTATAGCGTCTTTGAACTCTTTTTGTTTGGCGTATAGTATACCCAACCTGTTGTAGGCGGCTGCATTTTTTTCATCGATTTTTAATATTGTCAGCAGTGCTTTTTCGGCCCTAAGCAGTCTGTTCTCTTTCATGCCTTGATGCGCTACATCCCATAATTTACCTAATCTATCACCTACTTTTTTAGGCAGTATATCTACATCAGTGTCTTTTATTTTAGCGCTACGAAATACCAGGATTCCGAAGCCGCATAGCAGCGCAAACTCATACATTAGTACTTATAATTATACCAAAAAATATCTCTTAGAGCGAGAGAAAGACGTCGGTAAGTACTATTTTGCTATTTGTTTTAGCGCGTAAATCTATTTGAGCTTTCTCTAAGACTTCTACTCCCAATAACCATTTATCATAATTAGTATTTTTATCTATGCAGTTACGCATGGCAGCGTAGCACGTCTTGATAAGTGCGGATAGTATCCTTTCGGGGGTGCTTTCTTTTGATTTTATAATGCTGTCCACAATAGCGATCCGATGCGCTACAGTCTGCGATAAAACAGTTTTAGCAATGTTGATATCATCCATTATAGAGTTGGACTCATTATTTGCTAATGTTACCATCGTGCCAGGCCAGCCTTCGCTGAGGTTATAAATTTTAAAAAAATCAGATGACGTAGGGTGCATACCAAAATATGTGGCAGCTATATTTTTGGGAATAGGCAGTAGCTGCAAAGTCGTCAGACGTGAGGTTATGGTGGGAAGAATGTTGCCAGCAGATTCTACCATCAAAATAAAAATGGTATTTTGTGGGGGCTCTTCTAGCTGCTTTAGCAAAGCATTCTGAGATGCATGCCCTAACTGATCTGCTTGTTTAATTAGCACAATGCGATACATTGAACTTGTAAGCTGTTTTCGCCCTAGCTCTTGCCATAGCCCTCGAATCTCATCTATACCAAAGTCTTCTGCTGCGTCATAGCTATGCACGCTAAGATCGATAGACTTAGACATTTCCTCAAGAAGGTATGCACATGCCGTATCCTTACCCGACCCAAGTGGACCCATCAGTAAAATAGCGTGGGGCAACGAAACTAAAATTTGCTGGAATCTCTTGGCTACGTTCGGGTGCAGTAAAATTTCAGAATCCATACTCAGAGAACTCCACGGGCATTGGTGCCTCAAACCTCGTATTTCCTTTTTCGGGCAGTTCAACTTCTAAAGAAAAAGCATGCAGCATGAGTCTTTTTGCTTTTTCTCCATTGTAAAGAAAATCACCAACAATAGGATGCCCAAGGTGTTGCATGTGTACGCGTAGCTGATGTGTGCGCCCGCTCACAGGCTTTAGCTCTATATACGAATAGGTATCGTCCTGTGTTAGCACCTTGTAATGCGTTTGAGCGCTTTTCCCATTTGGACCTACTCTAAAAGTGGCAGGCGCCTTTGGGTTACGCTCTAGTGGTAGATCGATAAGCGCTTCCTGTTCTTTTAGAGTTCCAGGCACTATCGCTCTATACGTCTTTTTAGCCGTACGGTCATGGAATTGTTTTTGCAATACGCGCATCATCATCTGGTTTTTTGCACATATCATAAGTCCACTGGTTATTCTGTCCAGTCTATGGACTATTCCAAATCGAAGATCTTCTGCTTTCCAGTTATTATCTTTTGCCGCCAGCAGCTTTTGCCTCAAAAAACTTGCTACGCTCGGCTCTCCATGAAATTTACTCAGCGCGTGGCTCAAGATACCGCTTGGTTTATCAACTACTAGGCAGTTCTCATCTTCATACACTATTGGTAGCTCTATTTCTGCAGTTTTTCCAATACTCTGCATATCAAATAGCATTTCTACTTTTTCGTTACCACGAAGTTTATAACCACCCTTTTGTGGTGTACCATCTATCAATACCTGATCGTCTGCACAGAGCTTTTGCAAAAAGCCTCGGCTTATTTCTGGATACTTCTCCATAAGAGCGATATCTAGACGTGTTTTTAGCTTGTGCTCGATATTCGCCATTGGTACTAATCCTACCTAAGCCCAACAGC
>JBBSJF010000016.1:0-15706 GCA_038257495.1 Saccharimonadales bacterium (SeqCode)
AGGTATCTACCACCTCGATTAGATTTACTATATGATGAGCACGTAAAAGACGCATATCTTTCTCCTTGTTTGTTTTAGACAGTGAACAAGGAAAAGTGTAGCGTCTTTTATGCTAGCTGTGGAGGGTTTTGAGACTCAGGTGAGAAGCTCTTGACTTATAATACTATATCTGCTATACTAGAGCAGTAAACAAAAAATAAAACAGTATAAAACGTAAGGATCATTATAAATAATATGAAAAAATTTACACCCGACGCTAGCCCAAGCCAACCTTCTCCTAAGGGAGATAGAACTAGAAGAGGACCACTTTATGTATTAGCTACAGGAGGTGTAGCCGTAGCACTTGTAGCATGTACAGGCAATAGCTCACCGAAACAGAGTCCACAGCCTGCTGCAGAAACTCCGGTTCCAGCCGACGCTCTTCCGGAAGTGCCTACATTCCCACTTTCTACCGTTCCTGCTAGTGAAAGTACACCACCTGTCTCTGTAGAACCGTTTGTACTACCAGCTCCGAGTACAAGTGCTGTAGCTCCAACAACAAAAGCGCGAGTGGCTCCACAAACTACGACGACTCGCAACCCTGAAGCAACCCGGTCGCGCACAGACAAAGAAGTAATAGCAGTGTTGGAAGCAATGAAGAAACACCCTGCCGGACAGGAACTAAACGTTCTATCTGTTACTCTGACAGTCAATAAGGGGGCGCAAGTACGCAGCCAACCTTCCGAGAAGGGTGCGCCCGCATACTTTGAAGAACCTTTAGACGGTATTATGCGACCGTTGGTCGCTGTTATAAACAGAAAAACATGGATCTGCTGGAACGATATAAATAGCTATAGCACGCGATGTTTAGAAGAATCCCAAGCTGCTCCTTTCATGGAGGCATTAGTAGACAACCCCGATGGCACGGCAAGCACCGAACGATATAGAATAGGTGCATATAAATCCGAAACAGCAACCGTTATAAACGATGATGACAATGGTCTTGCTTTTGCCAATACCTCAAGCGGGCCAGCTTACGTAGCTGCCCGCATTGCCGACGCCGAACCTAAAGAGTTCCCAAAGTAAGGGTAACTCTCTAAGATTATTTCTTGTGTAACAGAGAAGCATGTGGTAGTATCTAGCTAACGCCATCAAAAATCTCTAATGTAAGAAATTTAATGTGTAAGAAATTTAATGTGTAAGGAGTTACATGATCTCAACAGAGAAAAAGAGCAAGATTATTGCTGACATGCAGAAAGACAAGAAAGATACCGGAAGTAGTGCTGTGCAAGTGGGCATCATGACCGAGCGGATCAAGGAGCTTACGGCTCACCTTAAAGTAAATAAGCACGATTTTGCTGCACGGCGCGGACTACTCCAGCTGGTTGGCAAGCGAAAGCGTAACCTGCAGTACATTGCACGCTACGATGCAGATGCTTACCTGGCTCTTATCAAAAAACTTGGTATACGGCGCTAAGATATTAGACGGTGCGCGCGGCAACACCGCGCGTATGATCTAGAATCTTAAAACAATTTAGGAGCATTCTAGTTTTAACAAAACGACGGTGGCAGGAACGCAGCTCTCTATGATAGGAAATTTCTATCAAAAGATGGTTGAATCTTGCCACTCTTACAGAAAGGGAAATACGTGGGAACAATTAATCCTTACGGAAAAGAAATCATAAAAGTAGAGACAGAGCTCTGTGGACGGACGCTCAGCCTAGAAGTAGGCAGAGTTGGCTTTCGCACCAGTGCGAGCGTGGTAGCACGCTATGGCGACACGGTAGTGTTGGGTACGGCGATGGTCGGAAGCAAGCCTATTGCTGGCATGGATTATTTTCCACTGTCCATAGACTACGAAGAGAAGATGTACGCTTCTGGCAAAGTGAGCGGATCGCGTTTTATTAAGCGCGAAGGGCGTCCATCTGACGACGCGATACTTATTGGACGCTTAATAGACCGCCCTATTCGTCCGTTGTGGCCCAAGGGATATCGCCAGGAAGTCCAGGGTGTGGCGACAGTACTAAGCATGGATCCAGCTTTTCGCCCCGACATGGTGGCGATGATAGCCTTGAGTGCAGCCCTGATGCTTACGGGCGAACCGTTTGATGGACCGGTAGCGGGCTTGCGCGTGGGCTTAGTGGATGACAAGTTTAAGGCGTTTGCGTCTGCAGAAGAGCTCGAAACAGGTAGCTTAGACTTGGTAGTAGCCGGTACAAAAGACGGTATTATGATGGTAGAGGCTGGCGCCAGCGAAGTCAGCGAACAGCAGATAGTGGACGCCATGAAATACGCTTTTGACGCCTTCCAGCCAGCAATTAAGCTGCAAGAAGAATTGGCTAAAAAGATTGGAGTAACTTCCAATGAATATAGCCTAAGCATATTAGATGAAAAAGTTACAAAAGACGTAGAAAAGTGGCTAGAAAACAAGCTAGGCACTGAGCTACATAGTCCTTACCCAGAACGCAACGAACTGATTAAGAGCCTGCGTGATAGTATGCATGAGCATTATATAAAAAAAATGGGTACTGATGAGTATTCGCTAGTAAAAGAAGCGTATGACGAATCTTTTAATAGTGCACTGCATAAAGACGTTCGAAAGGGCATAGTGCAGTCGCAGATTCGACCCGATGGTCGCAAGCTAGATGAAGTAAGACCACTTTCCAGTGAAGTAGGAATTTTGCCTCGGGCGCATGGTTCGAGTTTGTTTACTCGTGGCGTGACTCAAGCCTTAAATATTATTACACTGGCTCCACTCAGCTATGCTCAACTGGTAGATACTATGGAGGGTGAAGGCGAACGACGTTTTCTGCACCACTACAATGCTCCGGGATATACCGTTGGCGAAGTAAAGCGATTAAACGGACCAGGTCGTCGAGAGATTGGTCATGGATATTTAGCAGAACGGGCTCTAGCGGCCGTTTTACCATCCGTAGCAGACTTTCCGTATATGATCCGTACGGTAACGGAGATAATGAGTCAAAACGGTAGCACCAGTATGGCGGCTACGTGTTCTTCGTGCCTGGCACTTATGGACGCCGGTGTGCCGCTAAAGCGACCAGTAAGTGGTATTGCTATGGGCTTAATGCTCGACGGCGACAAGCCGTACATACTGAGCGATATCGCCGATGCCGAAGATTTTGCGGGCGATATGGACTTGAAGGTAACGGGTACAACCAAAGGTATAACTGCGCTGCAGATGGATATGAAGGTACATGGTTTGCCCGTAGCTATACTTCAAAAAGCTCTTGAGCAAAGCAGCAAGGGCAGAGCCCATATACTGGACCACATGATTGCTACAATCGCCGCGCCAAATCCTAAGCTGAGTCCGTATGCACCGCAGGTAGTAAGTATCAAGATTAACCCTGATAAAATCCGCGAAGTAATCGGCAAGGGCGGCGAGATGATCCAAAAAATCACTGCCGAAACTAAAGCCGAGATCGACATTCAGGAAGATGGCACGGTTATGATCGCCAGCCCGAACTTAGAGAGTATCGAAGCGGCGAAGAACTGGATACAAAAAATAACTGCAGAGCCTGAAGTAGGGGCTATTTATAAGAACTGCCGAGTGGTGAGCGTGCTAGATTTTGGCGCGTTTGTAGAAGTAATGCCCGGCAAAGAAGGTTTGGTACACATCAGTGAACTGTCTGACGGAAGAGTTGAAAAGACGAGTGATATCGTAAACGAAGGCGACCTTGTGAGCGTAAAGCTTTTAGCGATCGATGACCGCGGACGTCTGCAGCTAAGTATGAAAGCCGTAAAAGAAGGGTAGGGTATAGATAAGAACCAATGAAAAAGAAGTTACCATTAAATCAATACGTCGAATCATGGAGCCGAGGTACAAGAGGCAAAATTTTATACAGTTTGCTCATAGCCGCATTTGCTGGATTAGCATTTGTGTTTCTGCTAAAAGCATTCGATACGGGTAGCTACTGGTACTATCTGTTCGTTATTTTGTATGTCATTAATATCTGCCGCTTAAGCTACGGCCTTGTAAAGTTATATGGCAAAAAATAAATCCCAAGTTTTAGATGATATAAAGCAGAGTATCCTAGATCAGGATATTTGCCCCGAGTTAGCGGAGCAAGCTACGCAACTGGTATTCGGCGACGGCAACCCGGATGCACAAATTGTGTTCATTGGTGAAGCGCCAGGCAAGCGAGAAGATATACAGGGCAAGCCATTCGTGGGTGCTTCAGGAAAGTTCTTAAACGTTATGCTGGAAAGCATCGGTCTACAGCGGGAGGACGTATATATTACCAATATCGTAAAATACAGGCCTCCAAACAACCGCGACCCACTGCCTGCAGAGAAGCTGGCTTTCTTGCCATTCTTGCTTGAACAACTAAAAGCGATAGAGCCTAAGCTGACAGTATTCTTGGGTAAGCATTCCATGAATAGTTTTTTTCCGGAGCTTAAGATAAGCGAAGCCCACGGACGTGTGATAAAGGATGGGGCAGGCCGTGCCTACCTCGCCCTGTATCACCCGGCAGCGGCGTTATACAACGGTGGGATGCGAGCTACATTACTTGAAGATTTTAGCCGCATACCAGCGATTATTTCAGCATAAAAACATTTTTCTCACCATTGAAAGGAGAAACAATTATGAAACCAATTAAACCAAATACCCCACTACGAAAACCGTCTGGACCAAGGCAAGATATCAAGCCTCGTGCAAGCGGTAGCAAGTCTAAGCCTGCTCTAGAAAGCAAAAAAGGCGTAGGCGGGCGCAGTGTCAGTCGTGGTGCTGCAATCCGTGCCCAGCGCCGCAACCAAGACGACGTAAAAAAGGCTTTAGGAGCTTACGTCTCTGCTAACGGAAGCGATTCGTCTGATAGCGAGCCACGGATCCGTGCTAACGTTATCGGCGACGGCTTCGAAAAGCTCAAGATCTCGTTCTTGGGTGGTCAAGAAGCAATCGGTGAAAAAAACATGCAGGTTTTGGAATGGCAGAACAATGCCATTATCCTCGACTGCGGCATACACCTCGGTGTTGATTTGCCAGGTGTCAACTACACTATTAGCGACACGACCTACCTAGAGCAAATTCGTCATAAGATTAAAGGCTATATTATTAGCCATGGGCATTTAGACCATCTTGGGGCACTCAAGCACATCGTACCTAAGTTTCCGGCACCGATTTTTGGATCTCGTTTTACCATTGGCGTCGTCGAAAAAACGTTTGAAGATACCTCGGTAAAACTAGACGAAAACTTTAGGTTAGAGACCGTAATCATGAACATGGATACGCACGAACGCCTCAAGGTTGGACCATTCTTTATAGAATTAGTACGTATCACTCACTCTGTGCCAGAATCCAGCTGTATCGTAGTCGACACGCCAATTGGTCGCATTATTAACACCGGTGACTGGAGACTCGACCCCGAGCCTTTGGACGATATGCCAACCGACGCCGAGCGTTTAAAACAGCTAGGCGACGAAGGCGTACTACTACTCATGAGCGATAGCACTGGTACGTCTACGCCTGGTAGAACAGCTACCGAACATACTTTGCAGGAAAGTTTTTATGACATTATTGGCAGGGCAGAGGGTAGGGTATTCGTGGGTATTTTCTCGAGTAATATGAATAGGGTCCAGATGATCGTTAATGCGGCTGTGGCCGCGGGCAGGTTCGTAGCTCTTGATGGTAGAAGCATGATGAATTATGCAGAAATTGCTGTAAGGCAGGGCTTGTTAAAAATTCCTAAAGGCACCGTTTTGTCTATGAACGAGATTGCTGGTAAGCCAGATGACAAGATTTTGGTTATCTGTACCGGAGGTCAGGGCGAACCGAATGCTGCTTTGCAGCGCATGGCAGAAGGCAGTCACCGTTTGGTCAAACTTCACCCCGGCGACACCGTGGTAGTTAGCAGTACACCGATTCCAGGTAACGAGATACGTTACGAGGAGATCGGTAACGAGCTCGCCGAGCTTGGTGTGCATTTGTACCGTCACCCGACTCACGAGATTGACGGCGTCGGACCTTTGCACGTTTCTGGACATGCCCGCCGGGACGAGCACCGGGAGATGTTGCACCTAATACGTCCTAAGTTCTTTTTGCCAATTTATGCTGGGTTCTTAAACCGTAGGTACTACCAAGAGATGGCAATCGAAGAAGGTTGGGCACGCAAAGACGTGATCATGGCAAACAACGGCGATAGCTTAATGTTCGATAAAGATACATACGTGACTGACGGTCAAGTACCTCACGGGACGTTACTTGTTGACCAAAATGGCGATATCCTCAGCGGAGTCGTCGTAAAAGACAGAATGCTCATGGGTCAAGAAGGTCTGGTAGCCGTAGTCCTTACGATAGATAAAAAGACCGGTCAGCTTATGACCAGCCCAGATATCGTCAGCCGAGGCTTTATCTATATGCGCGATAACGAAGAGCTGATGAATAACTTCCGTGTAGAACTGCGCCGTGCAGTGAGCCAGCGGTTCAAGCGGGTAGATCTCGACCGTTTTAAGCAAGAGATACGAGAGCATATTACTCACTTCCTGTATGAGCAAACGCAGCGCAGTCCGATCGTAATACCGGTAGTAAACCTCATTAGCGGTAAGCGCGAGCAACAGAATAACGACAGTATGAAACGCCCAGATTCTCCTGGTCCGATACACGACGACGAGCCAGTAAGAAGCCCGCAGGAACAAGCCGCCGACCAGCAGGAACGTTTCGCCGCCATGCGCGCCCGTCTCCTCAACCAAGACACCCGAATCGATTGACAAGTGTAGTAATATTTGCTATAATACTAACTATGGAAAAACATATAAAAACCAAGAAAAGAAATGATTTTGCACGCTCCGCAGCTTTGCTGGGTGCTACCCAAGATGCTAGAGAGGCTTTCACTCTTCGGCTTATACGGGATCCAAGCAATCCGAAAGATCGTGCTCTAAAAATAGAAGCAGATGATATGGTTCTTACCGCTATGCAAGAATATAGGGCTGTTCGGGAAAGACCCATAAAGTGATAAAATAAAATACGATGGCTAAAAAGAAAAAACAAACTAAAAAATCTAAGGCACCTCAGGCAGAATCTATCCCTAAAGAACGGGGGGCGTTTTGGCCGCTAGCTGGTGCCGTCATTATGGTAGTTGTGGCAGTCTTCTTACTACTCGGTGGCTTTGGCACGGGTGGAGATTTGCCTACAGGGCTTTTCAATATAGCTTATTGGCTATTGGGTCGTTCGGCCTATCTTCTCCCTCTTGCTCTAGGATTTTGGGCGTTTTATAAGTTTCGCAGCGAAGAATACCGTATACCTCTCACAAAGATCATAAGCATGATACTGCTCATAGTAAGTAGCGCTTGCTGGTGGCATGTGGCTTTTGTTAGTAAAGACGTGAGCACACTTGAATATGTCGGCGGTTACGGCGGCAGCGTCGGGTCGCTCGCCGGTGGCTTAGTCCTAAAAGCCCTAGACAAAATACCTGCGGTAATCGGTTTTTCGGTGATTGTTTTCTTTTGCTTCCTGTATGTATTTAGTATTTCACCTAAAGTACTGCTAGGCGTATTTGGTTTGTTCAAAAAGAAAGAAGCAGACACCGACTTGGAGGAGCTAAAAAATGAGAAGCGGACGAACGGATTTAAGCTCAACGAAGGCGTACCGGTAGAGCACCACCAAAAAGAAGAAGAAAAGCCTCGACCTCGGCTTAGCAGTATGCGCAATAGCGCCCAGCCACTAAGCGTAAAAGAAAACCACGAAGCACTAACCGTAGCTACTGATATGAATTGGGAATTTCCGGCGATAAGCTTGCTCAACCAAAAGCAAGACAAGGCAGACGCTGGTGATGTGCAGGGTAACGCGGAAACGATCCGCGAGACGCTGACGAACTTTAACATCCACGTAGAAATGGAGGGCGCCAATATCGGTCCTCGTGTAACTCAATATACGTTAAAGCCTCCGACGGGTGTAAAACTTACGAAGATTACGGCACTCGAGAACAACTTGGCGTTAGATTTGGCTGCCCATTCCATCCGCATGGAAGCACCGATCCCTGGTAAGCGGCTTGTGGGTATTGAAGTACCTAATGTTAAGCCTGCCATGGTGCGAGTAAGTGGTTTGTTGCAATCTAAAGAGTGGAACGAACTAAAGAGCCCGCTTAGCTTCGTCATTGGTAAAGACATAGCCGGCACGGCGGTGGTGGGCGACCTTGCTAAAATGCCACACCTGCTTATAGCTGGTCAGACTGGATCTGGTAAGAGTGTGATGATCAACACCCTCCTCACCAGTATGTTGTATCGTAACAGCCCCAGCGATCTTAAGATGATATTAGTAGATCCAAAACAAGTAGAACTTACTCCGTATAATGATATCCCGCATCTGCTAACGCCGGTTATAACCGAACCAGAAAAATGTATTAGTGCACTTAAGTGGGCAGTCGCAGAAATGGAACGACGGCTTAGAGCCATGGCTGAAGTAGGCAAGCGTAATATAATCGAGTACAACAGTCTCAAACAAGAAGAGGGTATGCCGTATATCGTTGTGGTTATCGATGAGTTAGCCGACCTGATGATGGTGGCGGCGCGCGATGTCGAGACGCTGGTCGTACGCCTAGCTCAAAAAGCCCGGGCAGCTGGTATTCACTTAGTGCTTGCTACGCAGCGCCCCTCGGTAGATGTCATTACCGGGCTTATTAAAGCTAACGTTCCGGCTCGTATCGCGTTTACGGTTGCCAGCCAAGTAGACAGCCGAACAATTATCGACGGTATGGGCGCCGAGAAATTACTTGGTATGGGCGACATGCTACTCTATACCACCGATATGCCTAAGCCTAAGCGAGTACAAGGGGCATTTATATCTGACGAAGAAAGCGCTAAGGTTACCGACTTTATCCGTTCGCAGCGAGCTCCGCAATACGACGACGAAGTAGTTAGCCAACCCGTACAGCTTAATGGTAAGGGCGGCATTGTAACGGATTACGGCGGACAAGACGCTGATGACGATATGTATAAAGACGCCGTTCAGGCAGTTATAGAAGGGCGTAAAGCCAGTACCAGTTTGTTGCAACGCCGTTTAAGGATAGGTTACGGGCGAGCAGCACGGCTTATCGAAACCATGGAAGAGCAGGGGATCATCGGACACGCAGACGGCAACCGCCCACGAGATGTACTGGTAAATAGCCTAGACGAAGTATTCGGCGGTGGCGGAGCAGTAGAGCAAGAAGCCATGTATGACGAAAACTTTCCAGAAGACACTCCCCCCAACCGCCCTCTCGTCCAATAGAGTTTACTTTGTTGCAAAACGGGGGTGGATGATGTATAGTTTGTTTATTATTAACTCAGTTCGCATCCATTAGTGAGTGCGGGCATTAACCAAAGGAGTATCCATGCAATATGAGATTGCGGTACTATACCATCCCGATCTAGAGGTAGATCTTTCTAAAGCCGAGGAGCGCGTAGCAAAAATTATTGCTGACGTTGGTGGCAAGATAGACGCGACCGATAATTGGGGCAAGCGCAAATTAGCTTACACTATCAAAGGTCAGGAACACGCTATATACGTGTTTTATACGGCTACTATAGCTGGCGCTGCTGTTGCCAAAGTAGAATCTACGCTTAACATCACGGACGAAGTACTTCGTTTCTTGCTTACGAAGGTAGATCACAAGGCTATCGCTAAAGCCGCCGAGCAAAAAGCTGATAAAGCTAAGAAGCAAGCAGAGCGCGGCGAAGACGATGCTGCAAAAGACGATCGCGACGATAAAGAAGACGAAGAGTAGAATAGTAACGTAACCTTAGGAGGGAATGAAAGATGGCCAGAAGTTTTAATCAGGTTATCCTCATGGGAAACCTAACCCGAGATCCAGAGCTGAGAACTATACCAAGCGGACAAAGCGTATGTAGCTTTAGCCTCGCGCTAAACCGTAGTTATAAGGGCGCAGATGGCAACTGGCAGGAAGCAACCGACTTCGTTGAAATCGTAGCTTGGGGTCCGCTTGGAGAACGTGTTAGCCAGTACCTAAGCAAGGGTCGTCCTTGTTTGGTCAATGGGCGTTTACAGAGCCGTAGCTGGGAGCAAGACGGTCAGAAGCGATACAAGCTAGAAGTAGTCGCAAGTGACGTTACATTCTTGGGTGGTGCACCAGGTGGCAGTAACGACGGCACTTCTGGTGGTGGCGGAAGTTCATCTTCCAAGAGTGACTCTAGCAGTTCGCAGGACGTCGTAATAGACGACATCGGCGATGAGCCAATAAACCTCGATGATATACCATTTTAAAATTAGTAGATAGAAGTTAGAAGATGGTAGATGGCTAGTCCAACTAATACCTACTAACTATCGTCTACCGTTCTACTGAAAGGAGAACATCTATATGGCAAAGATTTTTAAACACAGAACAGACGTAGCATTTTTTGACTACAAAGACTTTAAGACATTACAACGCTACGTAAACCAATATGGTCAAATAGAAAGTCGCAAGAAAACGGGGCTAAAAGAGCACGAACAGCGTCATCTTGCCATTGCCATCAAGCGTGCGCGCCACATCGCGTTACTAGCGTTCGTAGCATCAAACTAGGACACTATTATGGCTTTTGGACCTACTGATCTCAAAAAAGGACAAATCTTCCAAATGGAAGGTGTGCCTTATCGTGTTGTCGAATATGGTCAGAAGGTTATGGGTCGTGGCGGCTCTATCGTGAATGTTCGTATCAAGAGCCTTACGGAAGGTAAGGTGCTGGAGAAGACATTTAAGGGTAATGAGTCTATAGAGCCAGCAGACGTTACAAACCGTAATGTGCAGTATTTATATAGCGATAATGCAAGCTTTTACTTTATGGACCAGGACACCTACGAACAATTCGAAATGCCAAGAGCAGACATGGCCGACCAAGCAGGATATTTAAAAGAAGGCGATACAGTTCAGGCCCAGTTTTTTGATACTAGGGTTATTAGTATCGAGTTGCCCAAAAACGTACCACTCAAGGTTACGTATGCCGAAGACGTGGTAAGGGGCGACACCGCTAACTCCGTTATGAAAGATGCAAAAGTCGAGACGGGTATCACTATTAAAGTCCCATCATTCGTAAAGGTTGGCGACATAATTTCTGTAGATACCTCCACAGGAGTCTATAGAGAAAGAATGAAGTAAGTCAGCTTTTAGCCCTTAAGGTTGTCTTTTTGCCTGGGGATGTGTATTTAACGGTCGGTGAGGTCGAGTGGTAGTTCTAGCTCCGGTGGTTGATGTAGGCAAGGGTGGCTTTGTAGCAGTCCTTCGAAATTCGGATTGCATGTATGCAGTCAAGCCCCTATCGTTGATAGTAGCAAGGTACTCTACCGATCCAGGAACCAGGGTATCCATGCGATCTAATATTATTTCAAGCTTCTCTGAGGCAGGAGAAGTTGTACCAACAGTTTCAAAAACGTATCCTCCATACAAAAACTCACGAGTAATCTCTGCCACATCTTCAGTGTGATCTGTCTCCCCATATGCACTAGCCGTTATCTTAGTCTCTGGATCATAGGTATACCCTGGAGATTTAGAGCGGTGGGTGTATCTAAAATTTTTCGGATTCTCACTAGTGATTGCACGATCCTTCATATAATTACCACTGCATGCTGTCTGATGAAGACCATGTCCTAAAACCTCATGTAGAAAAGTACCTGGTTCACCAATGTAGTTTGTATCTATCGTGACGACTTGATTATCAGTAGAGAAAGTCCCTGCATTGTCTGACTTAGCATGCAGACTAGTAGAGAGATCAAGTCTAGTAATTTCAGCAGATTGGATGAGCTCTGTAGGCAGTATCGATGTATAAGTAATGAATCTGTTTAGGTCAGTTTTGTAGTCTTCCAACTGGATACCACGCGTTGATGTACTAATCTGAACAGGGAACCCATAATTAGACTTCATATGATTGCTGGTTATGCCAGTTGCCTCGTTGATCGTTGTACTCGACCGAAGTTCGCCATATATCTTACTGGTATCAGCAAAATGCATGCCGCGCTCTTTAGCTTTGGCTTTTGCTTCCTGCAACTGATTAGAAAATCTCTCATCCTTTTCCATGGCTGCTATCGAGAATAATTTATAGGCGTCTGTTTTTTCTTCGGCAGGAGCCTTCGGACAGTAGTCTCTCGTACCGAGAGAACGTTGTGCTGAGTACTTGAGGGCGCTTGCCGGATTAACTGTTTTTTCTTGGATCATGGCGTAAGCCGTAAGTGAAAGTGGGCTAGTACATGCTAAAGCGCTTAATAAAGTATGTCCTATATTTTGTATTGCTCTCGAGTGGGTGGTGCGAGGCTCTTTATCTTTTGTATCTGTTGCTACATTTTTATTTTTTAGTTTCATTGTTAATTATATTAGCATAAGTATAGTAAAAAGTCAATTATAGGGTACAATAATCAGTATGACTAAGCAAAGACTTGATCGGGCCGTGGAGATGCGTGGCTTAGTGACTACCCGTAGCCAGGCCGAAAGTTATATTCGATTAGGTAAGGTAAAGGTAAATGGCCAGATTGTAACGAAAGCTGGAGCTGCAGTTTCTGACTCAGACAGGGTAGACCTACTTGTAACCGAACAGTATGTTTCCAGGGCAGGTCTAAAATTAGAATCGGTAGCTAAGCAGATGAAATTAGATTTTAGGGCGAAGACTGTCCTCGATGTGGGGAGTAGTACAGGTGGTTTTACACAGTATTCGTTACTCCGGGGGGCTAAAAGAGTAGTTGCCATAGAAGTGGGGACGAATCAGATGGATCAGAAACTAAGGTTAGATTCGAGGATAGAGCTACACGAGAAAACGGATATACTCCATATTAGCAAACTTTCTGAAATACCAGATATAGTGCTTATGGACGTATCATTTGTGTCCGTTAGGTCACTGCTCCCCCACGTCATAGGACTGTGCGGAAATGAGACTCAATATGTCATTATGCTGAAACCTCAATTTGAGGCGGTACATCAAAATTTTAAACACAAGGGAATCATTAAAAATGAAAAAATGCGGAGGGAGATTCTTAAGGATTTTGAGAACTGGAGTAAGAACTACTTTGTCATCTTAGATAAAGCTGATAGTGATGTGAAGGGTCAAGGTGGAAATATCGAGCGGTTTTATTTGCTTCGTTCCACTAAGAACTAAGCCATATCTATCTGTCGGCTAAAAATTTCAGTCTGATACTTTCAGTTTGTTTTTCGATTCGAAGGTAGACCATCTGCTAAAATTTCGCTAGTAACAGATATATAAGGATTAGCCCTTAGGCTTAATCTGTTACACTCATATATGTGTATTTTAACGACCGTATTGAAGCAGGACAACAGCTAGCTGCTAGGCTGACGCCAAAGTACCGTTATGAGAACTGCGTAGTGGTGGCTCTTAGTGATGGTGCCGTGTTAGCGGGTGCGCAAGTAGCGAGCGGTTTGCACTGTGCCCTTACTATGCTCATAAGCGAACAGGTACACATACCCGGAGAGCCGGAGGTTTATGGTGCAGTAAACCAAGACGGAGAATTCGTGAATAATAGTTCGTACTCACAAAGTGAACTGGATGTATATACGAGTGAATATCATGGTTCTATTGAGCAACAAAAAATGGAAGCCTTTCACACGGTGAATCAATTATTAGGCAGTTCAGGTATTATTACGCATGATTTACTACGGTATCATAATGTTATTGTGGTGTCTGACGGGCTAAAAGATAGTATCAGTCTTGATGTCGTCGAGTCGTATCTGAAGCCTATAAAAACAGAGCGTATTATCATCGCAACACCTATAGCTAGCGTGCAGGCGGTAGACCGTATGCATCTTTTAGCAGACGACATTTGTTGCCTTAGTGTTACGGATAATTATCTAGACACTAACCACTACTACGAAAAAAATGATATGCCAAGTCATGATAAAATTGTGCGCACTATACAGAATATCGTGATGAGCTGGTCCTAATTACGGTGCGGTCTGTATACAAATAATTGACTTGTTTTTGTAGCTCAAAATGATACATTTTATATAAGCGTTAATTAAAAATTAAAACGCAAAACAGAGACAAAAAGTAAAACTGAA
Source organism: Saccharimonadales bacterium (SeqCode) (assembly GCA_038257495.1). Classification (GTDB taxonomy): domain Bacteria; phylum Patescibacteriota; class Saccharimonadia; order Saccharimonadales; family JBBSJF01; genus JBBSJF01. The sequence goes on from JBBSJF010000016.1 coordinate 13,968, forward strand.
AGGCCATGAATAATGGCAAAACATGAGTGCAGCCGCGCTTCTAGCCGCCGGTATATTTATAAACAGCAAACGGTAATATCGAGCTATAAACCATTAATAGGTTTAGCAGTGGGTGTATTATTGATTACTTCTAGTTTTTTCGGTATCAAACTTATAGCACGCTCATCGTACGGTATCAATAACACTTTTTCTGGTCTAACAGCATCTGTTGCTAGGTCAGTAGAACTGTCTGATATTACAAGTGAAGCGTTACCAAAAGTAGCGGCATCGGCTAATAATGCAGAGATAGAAGCCAAACTAACAACTTACTTAGATGGTGTACCTATAAAAAGGTCGAGCGTCGCAATCTACGACCTTAGTAGCGACCAGTGGATTGCGCGCATAAACTCAGAAGATCAGTTTGTGTCGGCAAGCTTGTATAAACTCTATGTTGCATACGGCCTATCCAAAGAAGTGCCATATGAAAAATGGGATACAAAAAGAACCTCTGGACGTACGTATAAAGAATGCGTCGACCTTATGCTGCGAGTATCTAATAACCCGTGTGGTATGGCACTTGGCGCTACAGTAGGGTGGGCGGATATCGACGCGGCTGCCGAAAAAGCGGGTTTCGAAAAAAGTAGTTTAGCTAGACCAGATAAGCTTACGACTACATCAGACGATACTACTCGCTACATGCGAGATCTATATTATGGAAAATTGTACGACAAACAAGCTACAGAATTTATTATGAGCTCACTCAAGCGACAATCTATACGAAAATCTATCCCAGCTGGTTGTAAGGATTGTGTTACCTATAATAAAACGGGAGAAATTGCCGGCTATAGCCACGACAGCGCTATCGTCGAGAGTAATGGACGCACCTACGCGGTTACTATATTGACTGAAGGTGGTAACTCCGTGGTGGTAGCGAATATCGAGAGAACTATAGAAGAAACTCTTAAGCAGTATTAACAGTTAAAACTTTGTAATCTCTCGAGGCTTGATACAATGTACTGGTGTTGCTTAAACGTAAGCATGTAAAAAAGCATGTAAAAATTATCTGGAGTAAACTGAGAGCTCAAGCACCCTTACTTATTGGCTTGGTGTTATTTGTCATAGTCGTCCAGCTGGTGTATCCCCCTACTATTACGAGACCTTTTTCGTGGTGGGCTGGACGTTTTGTTGGGGTTTCGGGTGGTTCTGAGGTTGCCGATAGTTTTGCAAAAACACTTTCTGGCGAACTGCTCGTAGACGACCAAAAACGCCCCGTTAAGCCGGAAGACTTTGGCACCTCTATAGACAAGCAAGTTCTACAAAAAGACCTCGTGCACTATCCGGTCTGGCAAAGGTTTATACCACTATCTATATTCTGGCCAAGGATCCATTCTGCCGTGCCAAAGCAAGTAGACGCGGATAAGCTTGAGAGCTTTATAGAATCAACTACGACTGAATACTTTACGCCGTCCAAGAGCGCCCGCGCAGAGCGTAATACTGAAAATATCTATACACTTATTCCAGGAGAGGGGGGAAAGTCATTGAATAAAGAAGAATTCCAAAAGAAACTCAACGAAGTTAATTTAGCTAAACCCATCAGTATACAAATGATCAGACAGACCGATGCACCGGCTATAGGTGACGATCAAGTTAAGCAAGCCATAGAGTCCACGAGTGTAGCTTCGTTTAAGCCTCTAAAAGTAGAAGTTTCGGGTAAGGCATATATAGTTAATCCCGACTTAGCTGCAAGCTGGGTGATCATC
>JBBSJF010000017.1:0-15003 GCA_038257495.1 Saccharimonadales bacterium (SeqCode)
ACCGCTGCAGCTTACACCTCAGCCGCTCCAGGAGTACACACTGACGATGGTGGTGTAGCTCTGTCTACTGCTAACCAGCTAACCGTCAACGCTCGTGTCCAAGAACAGCTGACCTTCTGTGTTGGTGGTACGACGGTAGATGATGCCACGACCAGTATTACTACTGACTGTGCTACGCCCTTCACTGGTTCAGGTACCTGTGGTAATACGGTAGACTTAGGTGTAATTAGTTCATCTACACCGAGTATTTCGCCCGTGGCTGCTACCACTAACGGTAACACCTGTAACGGTGCCGCCATGGTTCGAACCAACGCTGCTAACGGTGTCACGGTCAGCTACCTTGCTGAACAAGATACTGCATCTGGTAAGCTAAAGGTTCCATCTGCCACTTGTTCTGGTGTAAGTAACACCGACCAATGTTTTAATAGCTCTGGTGCAACCCAGAATACTATTACTGCTGGTACAGAAGAAGAATTCGGTATGACCATCGCCGCTGTCAACTGTGTATCCAGTACTGCCTACGCCTGTACATTTGCTGGCGGTACCTACAACCTGGCTCGTAACGCCAACTACGATGGTAACGGAGCCAACACTTACGGTACTTCTCAAGGCTTCGCCTGGGTTGACACCTACGATCAGTCTACGCAGACTACCATCGCTTCATCTGCTGCCTCCGCTGTAAAAGTGGTTGACGACGAAGCCTTGATGTTGAAGTTTGCTGCACAATCTGCGCTTACGACTCCATCTGGTAGTTACACAGTCCAGAGTACTTACATCGCTACTGCTACGTTCTAATACGTTCAAGTAAAAAATACTTAACGTTTTAGGTTACATTGTCTACACTAAGAACATATATGCGAAATATACATTTCATAATCAAGCTACGTGTTCTCACGTCGGTGCTACTAGTATTACTAGTAGCACCTATTGTGGTTTTTATTCATAATGCCGAGGGTCTAACTTTAAGTCCTAGAACAATCAAGGTTGGTACCTCTCAGCCCTCTGCTATTACTAGCCATAACTATTCGTTTAATACATTGGCTACAAGCACCGTAGGCTCAATAAAATTTGAATACTGTATTAATGATGCGTTTGTCGGTACGCCCTGCGTGCCACCCAGTGGGCTTAATGTACAAAATCCTACACTGAGTTTACAGGCAGGTATATTTGGGTTTACTCTTCACCCGACCAGCACAGCAAATACAATAATTATTACTCGACCACCAACTCCAGTGCTTCCGACAGCTGTAGGTATAACGTTTAATGGCGTAACTAACCCTTCAACCGTAAATCAGCCGGTATATATACGTATGAGTATCCATGCCACAACGGATGCTACAGGACCATATAGTGATGAAGGAGCAGTTGTACTGGCTATTACAAATGGAGTAGGTACCAATGCGTTTGTACCTCCTTTCTTAATATTTTGCGTTGCCGTAACGGTTGAGCCAAATTGTTCTAGTACTGGAGGGGTATATGTTGGGATGGGTGAGTTATCATCGACTAGTCCTCGATCAGGCACGTCTCAGTTTGCTGGCGCAACGAACGATGTGTCTGGATATAGCGTAGCTATATTAGGATCAACGATGACTTCAGGTAATAATGTCATTCCGGCTTTAGCAAGCGCCACGAATAGCGTGCCAGGAACGGGGCAGTTTGGGATTAACTTGCGCTCAAATTCAATACCATCTAGTGGTTCGAATCCTACAGGAGCAGGTACCTTGTTTCCAACCGCGCCGTATAATAGTATTAACCAGTATACCTTTGTACCAGGCGCTACTATTGCAAGCTCATCTATATCAACCGAATTTAACAGAATGACGGTTAGTTATATAGCTAACATTGCACAGGATCAACCACCCGGCGTATATTCGACTACTCTTACGTATGTCGCGACAGCTTCATTCTAAACTCATAGGCAAATTTCAGATTGTTTGATTAGAAGTTATTGGTATAATGTATTCAAGCATAAACATTATTGAGGAGGGTTTTAGGTATGTCAAAAGTCAGGCGTTTATTGTATAGCCTGCTAAGCGGGGTTTTTATAGTATTATTTTCAGGTTCTGCGGTCTTAGCTCAGATACCTGACGGGCAAACACCGGGCAGTGGGCTAAATATTACCCCAACTCGGAATGAATTACGGATTGAACCAGGTAAACTGGATAAGATACAAATTACACTTACAAATGTTTCAGGTGGAGATATAACCGCTAAGGTCTTTGTGAATGATTTTGAGTCAGATAATGATACTGGCGAACCAAGACTCATAACCGATCCGGCGAGATCTCTAGAAACAATCATAAAACGTTTTTTGGTAGGTGTAGGTGATATTCCTTTGGCAAAAGATGAACAAAAAAACTTTGATATCCCCGTAGAGATACCCCTTGGTACCGCTCCTGGCGCATATTATGGTGTTATAAGATATGCTGCAGTGCCTAAAAATGCAGGTACACCTGACGAGGGACAACAGCAAGTGTCATTGACTGCTAGTGTAGGTTCGTTGGTGCTTATAGAGGTTCCTGGTGATATTACGGAACAACTTCAGTTACGTTCCATTAAGATTTACAACGATAAAAAGGCAGGTAATCTATTTACCAGGAAACCTTCGCAAATTGGTATTGAAGTAAAGAACGCGGGAAATACTTTCTCTAAACCATTCGGAACAGTAAATGTTACTGATATATTCGGCAAGAAGATCCATTCTTATGAGATAAACAACACTAACCCACGCGCAAATGTACTACCAAATAGCACGCGCATATTTCGTGATGATCTAAAAGGATTAGGTGTTGTTGGTAGATACACTGTTACTGCAAGTGTTTCATATGCGAATGGTAGCGAAGTGCTAACGAGCAAAGCATCATTTTGGATTATACCTATATGGGTAGTAGTCGTACTGTTTGTTCTGCTAAGCGCAATTATATTCGGTACAAAGTTACTTTATGATAAGCGTTTCAAAAGAAGTAAAAAATAGTAAGTAATTAAGGTCGCACTATATAGCTCGCAGGTTACTAACCCTGCGAGCTATTATTATGGTAATATTAAGATAAGCATGTTAATACAAACACTATTCATACTCATTACGTTGCTACTACCTACGACGGTATTAGCAGAAACACAATCAGGATCAATCGGGGTTGAGGGTAAAATAAGCTCAGACCCGCCAAAAATAGGCGCAACAATCGTTAGCCCAACCACTGGAAGGGTATTTACAGAAATCCCAATAGTTGTTACTGGGTCTTGTCCTAATGGTACGGTGGTTAAACTATTTAAAAATAATGTGTTCTCGGGCTCTGCAAACTGCACGAATGGGAGCTATAGCATAACTATCGATCTATTTAGCGGGCAAAACGATCTCGTGGCAAGAGTATACGATGCACTAGATCAAGCGGGACCTGATTCTAATACGGTTACCATTACATTTAATGATGACAGATCGTCATTATTTGGTCCTAGAGTTACATTGACGAGTAACTACGCTAAACGAGGAGCTTCTCCAGGTGAAAAAATAATCTTTCCTATTATTTTAAGTGGTGGCACCGGACCATACGCATTTAGCGTGGATTGGGGTGATGGTAAAGCACCGGACCTGTTAACACAAGAATTTCCCGGTGTAGTATCTTTGGAACATTTGTGTGAATCGCCGGGTGTATACAATGTTATTGTCAAGGCAGTGGATAAAAACGGTGTTAGCGCGTTCTTGCAGATCGTCGCTATATGTAATGGTCCACTAAGTGATAGCGCTGCATCTTCTCAGAAGGATAATAATACTCCCATAGTAAAAATAGAAAAAAAGATTCTTTGGTGGCCGGCAGTGATATCTCTACCGCTGATAATTATTACATTTTGGTTAGGTCGTAGACATGCGCTCTTTGTATTGCGCCGACGCATAGAGCGTGGCGACCGTGCTTTTAGGTAATGCGCGGTAGAGGATCTTTTTTAGATAATGTAATATATCGTCCATCTGATCTGTTAGAATGATTTTGCATGTCAGAAAAAACCGTATACATAGGAATGAGTGGAGGTGTAGATAGTTCGCTTAGTGCGGCCTTGTTAAAAGAGCAAGGATATATACCGGTAGGCGTATTTATGAAAAACTGGACAGCAGATATTGCTGGTATGTCGTGCTCTTGGCGAGAAGATTATCAAGATGCTAAACGCGTAGCATCCAAGTTGGGAATCGAGCTTCGTGTGTATGATTTCCAAAAACAATACCGAGAAAAAGTAGTAGATTATATGGTAGAAGGTTATAGGGCAGGTAGAACACCAAACCCCGATATCGTATGTAACCAGGAAGTAAAGTTTAAGTTGTTTCTAGAAACCGCTCTGTCTGAAGGTGCAACATATATATCTACAGGGCATTATGTACGTTCCACGGCAGGTAGGTTATATATGGGAACTGACACTAATAAAGACCAAAGCTACTTCTTATACCGCGTATCTAAACAAGCTCTACAGAAATCATTATTTCCGATAGGCTCGCTCGTAAAATCTCAAGTGAGGGAAATGGCAAAAGACCGAGGTTTGTCAACGGCAGATAAAAAAGACAGCCAAGGTATTTGTTTTGTAGGTAAAGTCGGCATTAAGGAATTCTTACTACAGGAATTAGGTACACAACCGCACGGACCTATAGTAGATCAAAACGGTAAAGAGATAGGAAAGCACGATGGAGCACTATTTTATACTATCGGACAGAGACATGGACTGCAGCTCGGCGGAGGTTTACCATATTATGTAGTAGATAAGAATATGGATACCAATACCGTGTATGTATCGCAATTGCTTGATGACGAACGCATGTGGAGGAGTAATCTAAGTCTGGCTGATATTCACTGGATTCGAGAGCCACATAAGAATCAAAAGTTATCTATAAGAACTCGCTATAGAGCACCATTAATAGATGCACGCGTAGATGGTAATACGGTGCAGCTAGCATTTCCCGTGAGAGCCATCACTGCGGGACAATCAGCAGTTATATATGATCGAGATGAAGTTTTGGGTGGTGGGATTATTCAGTAGACTCACTAGAATACGCGAGAGCGTAAAGATAACAATCTTAATAGGACAGTTATAAGATGAACGCTAAATATGCAGCCCATAAAACTGCAAATAATTAAAGCAACATCTACAGGAGACTGTATATAAAAGGCCCGGCTGATAAAAACGGAAATTATTGCTGGCCATAAGAACCCAAAACAAAAGACTATGTACCCAATTAATAAAAACATGCAAGCAGTGCGTATGAGCATACGTTGTAGTGAAACTTTAATTAAGGTAGGAGTATGATGGATGCTTCCGGGATTGTCATACACTATAAGGTCTTTATCTTCTTGTAGCTCGTAAATAATAGATAGTACATTCTGCAGAATTTCGTATATTCCTAATCCTACGAGTACCCAGAATACGAAAACCAGAAGATTATTGACGGTGTTATTACTTAAAAACTGGGAGAATGATTCAAAGTTAGCATATAAGTTTGAGAATTGTTCATTGCCATTTCCCCCAGTTAGAATATTTAAAAACCAAAGGTCATCTTGGTTATTTATTGCCTGACCCCCGTAATAGAATATCCCTAAACATAAAAAAGAAGAGACAATAATGCTCGTTGCAGAAGGCGTACACAGGTCATAAAAAATATCAGCGCGCTCATTAGAGCGGCGTACATCGCTAGATGTAGCAAAACTGCCGGGCTGATACATATCGTACATTCTTATTTACTAGTATGAAGTAAATCGCTTATGCTCGCAAGTAGTAATACAATACTGTGGCTTTGTATCATTTAATTGTTTTGGTACACTAGTAACAGATATGAATGCACAGCAAATTCGTAAAGCTTATTTAGAATTCTTCAAAGATCGTGGGCATGCTATCGTTCCACGCGCAAACTTAGTACCACAAGAAGATGCTACCACGCTATTTACCGGATCTGGCATGCAACCAATGGTGCCTTATTTACTTGGCGCTGATCATCCAAGCGGAACCAAGATAGTTGACAGTCAAGTGTGTTTTCGTGCGGAAGATATTGAAGAAGTTGGAGATACGCGGCATACGACACTTTTTGAAATGTTAGGAAACTGGTCTTTAGGTGATTATTATAAAAAAGAACAAATAACGTGGATATTCGAATTTCTAGTCGATGTCGTTGGTCTTGATCCTACTCGTATATATCCTACGTGCTATATAGGTAACGCCGAATTTAATATTCCTAAAGATATTGAAGCTGCGGAGGTATGGCAAGAGCTTTTTAGGGGCAAGGGTATAGAGGCTAAGATGGTTGATGTGGGTTCTGAGCAAAATGGGTATGAACAAGGCATGCAGGGTGGGCGTATCTTTTTTTATGATGGAAAGCAAAACTGGTGGAGTCGTGGTGGACCTGAAGTAAGTACGCCGATAGGTGATCCATGTGGTCCGGACAGCGAAATAATGTATGAATTTCCGAATATTGAGCACAATCCGATATTTGGTCCTAATTGTCACATAGCCTGTGACTGCGGTCGGTATTTTGAGATTGGAAATAATGTCTTCATGGGTTATAAGCGTACAGAATCGGGTTTTGAGAAACTCGATAAGCCTAACATAGATTTTGGTGGAGGCTTAGAACGTATAGCAGTAGCACTTGAAGGTAGTGGCGATATGTTCAAAATCAGTATTCTCCAACCTATTATAGATAAGCTTGAGGAACTAAGCGATAAAGCCTATAACGAGCATGCTGCTGCTATGAGGGTAATAGCAGATCATCTCAGAGCGGCGATGTGGTTAGCAGTAGACGGTGTAGTACCTAGTAATAACCAGCAAGGTTATGTCATGAGAAGACTTATGCGTAGGGCTATTCGGTACGGGCTTGAACTTGGTATTGCTACTGATTTTTGCACTAAGATCATACCCACGGTCGTAGATTTGTATGAAGCTGATTTTCCGGAGGTTGCCGAACATAAAGAAATGGCAATCGAGGTTTTTAACCGTGAAGAGAAAATTTTTCGTCAAACACTACGCAATGGTGTAAAAGAATTTGGAAAAATGACCAAGGACGGTACATTATCGGGCGAACATGTCTTTAAGCTGTACGATACGTATGGATTTCCAGTAGAACTCAGCGTGGAAGAGGCTGGTATGAATAATGTGGTAGTTGAAGATAATTGGAAACAGGACTTTGACCAACGTATGAATGCACAAAAAGAACGCTCTCGGACTGCAACGCAAGGACAGTTTAAGGGTGGGCTTGGCGGTCATACCGAAACGCATAAAAAATACCATACCGCGACGCATCTTATGTACAAAGCTCTCCGAACTGTATTGGGCGATCATGTAATTCAGCGTGGTAGTAATATTACAGAAGATCGTTTACGTTTTGATTTTTCACATCCTGAAAAAGTAACTTCTACTCAGATAACTGAGATCGAAAGAATTGTAAATGAGCAAATTCGAAAAGATTGGTCGATGAGTTGGAAAGAAGTAAATACCAAAGATGCTGTGGGGGCTGGCGTATTGGGTGCATTTGGTGATAAATATGGCGAAACTGTAAAAGTTTATACTGCGGGTGACCCAGATGGAGAATGGTTTAGCCAAGAAATATGTGGTGGTCCCCATGTCGATCGAACTTCGGAGTTATCAAGTGATGGTAAGGTTTTTAAAATTATTAAAGAAGAAGCAAGTAGTGCGGGTGTGCGTCGTATTAAAGCAGTGTTAGCGTAGATAAAATACCATCCTCCCGCATGCTACAATATAAGACGATTATGCTTGATAAATTAAAAGCCCTACGACAAAATAAAGAAGGCAAAACAAAGGGGTCGCAGGATTCTCAAAAATGTTTGATTGCATTAGATATTGGTACCGAATATGTTAAAGCTCTTGTAGGTAGAGTTCATGAAGACGACAAAATTGAGATTATTGGCGTAGGTCGTGCCCATCAAGAGTTAACTGATATGCAAGCTGGGGCTATATCCGACATAGGTAGAGTAGTAGCCAACTGCGACCAAGCCTTGGCGGAAGCAGAAGATATGGCGGGTGTTAATAATGTTCGGACAACGACCATAGGTATTGCGGGTGAACTTGTTAAGGGTACAACGACGACAGTGAGAGTCTCGCGAAAAGATCACGAAAAAGAAATGGATATGGAAGAAGTCGAGCGTATTGTAGGGCTCGTGCAAGAACGTGCGCTTGATAGAGCAAAGAAACAATTATCTACGGAGCTTGGTGGCAAAGATGTAGAGATCCGTCTTGTAAATAGCGCTTTAGTAGGCATAGAAATAGATGATTACCAGGTCAGTAACCCAGTAGGATTCAAAGGAAAAACCGTTACCGTACGCCTATATACTGCTTTTGCACCAATGATACATATAGGGGCTATTGAGCGCGTTGCTAAAGAACTTGATCTAGAGCTACTGGCTGTTGCAGCAGAACCTTTTGCGGTAGCCCGTTCGGTAATCGGCAATGACCCAAGCGGTAACATGAATGCAATACTAATGGATACCGGTGGCGGTACTACAGATATAGCAGTACTGCAAGATGGCGGAGTGCAGGGCACCTCTATGTTCGGAATTGGCGGTCGAGCATTTACGAAGTCTATAGCCAAAGATCTATCGATAGATTTTGCACAGGCTGAAGAGCTAAAAACGCATATCACTAGTTCTGCTATGTCGGCCATGAAGAAATCTACCATCCAAAAATCACTTCAAAAAACCTTAAATGTATGGCTGGGTGGAGTAGAACTCGCACTTGAATCCTTCCCAGTAGACGACCATCTGCCTCATAGGATGTTGTTATGTGGCGGCGGTTCTAGTTTAGAGATGCTTATGGATCAGCTGGAGCAATCGCATTGGTACAAGCAATTACCATTTGCTAAAAAACCGAGCGTACAACACATATCGCCAGATCAAGTAGTGGGGATTGTAGACCGAACGGGAAAGGTTAACGACCACACGTATATTACCGCCATGGGTTTACTTCGAGTTGGATTAGATACGATGTTCACCCAAGACCAGTCTAGAACACAAGCGGGCCTAAAAGAGAGAATCAATAGGATATTAAGCGTATGACAGTTAAGAAAATACCTTCTACGCCCCAGCGAACCACTGTATATGTAGACGTAGATGATGAGATCACCTCAATTATAGATAAAGTCACGTCTGTACCAGAAAAAATTGTTGCAATCGTGCTTCCGAAGCGTACCACCGTTCTACAAAGCCTTATTAACATGAAGCTACTAAAAAAAGCTGCTGTAGATGCTAAAAAGAACATAGTACTTGTAACTACAGAGACACCACTTATGCCTATTGCAGGAGCGGCAGGCTTGCATGTTGCCTCGAGCCCTACCTCTAAGCCGGTTATACCAACTCCTATCAGAATAGCGGAAGGTCCTGTAGATGCTGGAGAAGTTGTTGGTGGTACCGAACTAGATAAAACAGCAAGTATCGGAGCATTGGCAGGACTTGCCGAACCAGAAACTATAGAGCTAGATAACTCAGATCCCTTAGCCCTGGAGCCAACAGCCTTAAAACCTAAAAAAGACAGTAAACTTAAAGTCCCTAATTTTTCAAGTTTTCGACTTAAGCTGATTATAGGCATAGCGTTACTGGTACTTTTAATTATAGGATGGGTTTTAGCGGCAATCGTACTGCCATCTGCCAAAATTAAAGTAAGTACTGATACGATAGCTACACCAGCAAAGCAAGTATTTACTGCCAGCATAACGGCTACCGAGCTAGATCAGGAAAAAGCGATTGTTCCGGCAAAAAAAGCTGAAGTAAAGAAGACCGATACGGAGAAATCTCCTGTGACTGGTCAAAAAGATTTAGGCGAGCGTGCTTCTGGGACAATGACTTTTATCAATTGTAGTAAGGCAGACAAATTAGGAGACGTGGTCCGGACAATACCTGCCGGTACTGGCGTAAGCAGTGCCGGACTAACCTTCATAACTCAAGAATCGGTGGAAGTGCCAGCTAGCGGATATAATGGCGAAACTTGTAAGGCAGATAAATCGTCAGGAGCTATTAAAGTTGTAGCCCAAGAGTCGGGAGATAAATATAACCTAAGTCAACGGGGCAATTACGCCGTAGCTAACCAGGGCACTATAACTGGTACTGGCACTGCTATGTCTGGGGGTACGTCCAGATTAGTAAAGGTCGTCGCTGACAGTGATGTAGAGGCTGCAAAGCAAAAGCTATTGGGTAAGAATGCCAATGTTCAAGATGAGGTAAAGTCTAAACTTTCCACCGATGGGCTGGTGGGTCTCGTAGATACCTTTGCTACGGGTGAGCCAGTACTTTCGGTTACGCCAAAAGTTGGCGAAGAGGCTGCCGAAGTTACAGTCACACAAATTGTTACCTATACGATGATTGGCATAAAACAACCAGATCTCGAAACGTTATTACGAACAGAAGTAGCAAAAACAATAGATCTGAGTAAACAAAGTATTAGAGATTTTGGTTTCGATAAAGCGTTATTCCGAATTACAGAGCGAAAAAAGAATAGTGACATTCAGCTTACGATAGACACTTCAGTGACTACTGGAGCAGAGATAAAAGAAGAAGATATACGCACGTTAGTTGCGGGCAAGAAAAAAGGGCAATCGCTAGATGAAATAAGAAAAATACAAGGAGTTAAAGAAGTGAGCGTAGAGCTCAGCCCGTTCTGGGTAAGTAAGATTCCCAAAAATTCAAAGAAAGTAAAAGTTACCCTGGAGCAACAAGATAATGGCAGTAAAAGCATCGATGCCAACCCTTAATTATCTAGCACTAGACGTTGGACATGTTCGCGTAGGCGTAGCGCACCTTATTTCTGGCACTACTTTACCAAAACCGCTCACTACGCTACGTATGTCTGATGTAATATTCGACCAGATCGCTGAACTGGCTACTAAGGAGCGTGCTGAGGCAATAATTATAGGATTACCTCGTAATCTCGATTCTAACGAAACTGATCAAACAAGATATGTAATGAATTTCACTGAAACACTAAGAACAGCTACCACTCTCCCGCTCCATTTTCAAGATGAAGCGTTAAGCTCCGTCAAGGCACAGGATATATTGAAATCAGCGGGTAAGGCTTATAATAAGGAAGACATCGACGCATTAGCAGCCTCATTAATTTTAGAAGATTATATAATAGAAAAGAATTTATGAAATCATATACGAAGCGACCAAAGAGAAAACTAGGATTAATAGTGCTGTTTATTATTGTATTGCTTGCTGTCGGTACGACTACCAGTGTCTATCTCATAAGAAAGAACTATCTTCAGCAGTTAAAACCTATTAGTTCAGGAGAACAGCAAACTCCGCATAAAATTACCATCGCTAGTGGATCCAGTGCAAAACAAATTGCAATTCAACTGGAATCTGCTGGACTTATAAGAAAATCCTGGGCATTTGAATGGTATTTACGGCAGAATGATTTACGAGATAAAATACTCGCAGGAACATATGAACTTAGTTCATCACAGAGTACACAAGAGATTGCCGGTAATATCACAGAGGGTAAAGTGGTTACGAATTTAATCACAATCCTGCCAGGCCAGCGTATAGATGAGATCAAGAAAAGATTTTTAAAAAATGGATTTGATCAAAAAGAAATCGATATTGCCTTCGACCAAGCTGGATATATAAATCATCCAGCTCTCGTCGATAAACCAAAACAGAACGACCTAGAAGGGTATCTGTATCCGGATAGTTACCAGATCACTGCCAGCACCAAAGTGTCAGCGATAGTTAAGAATGCTTTAGACTTAATGGCAAAAGCATTAACACCGGAAGTTCGAGCAGGATTTGCTAAACAAGGCATCGGTGTATACCAAGGCGTTACACTGGCTTCTATAGTAGAAAAAGAAGAGAACAAACTTGATGAGCGACCAAAGGTTGCACAAGTATTCCTAAGTCGTAATAAAATTGGCATGGAGCTGGGATCCGATGTTACGGCATTTTATGGCTCTGCCAGAGCAGGCAGACCAGATATACAAGATGTGTTTTACGATTCACCCTATAATACACGTATACACAAGGGTTTTCCGCCAGGACCAATTGGCACAGTTTCGGCAACTTCTCTAAAATCCGTTGCAGAACCATCTTCTACCGATTTTCTCTTTTTTGTAGCTGGTGATAACGGAAAGACGTATTTTTCTAAAACTTTGGAAGAGCATGAACGTCTTGCCAACGAACACTGTAAAAAATTGTGCAATCGTTAACAGCGGTCAAGTACCTAAAATAAGCTTGACAAATATGGATGCTTTGCTATACTAACAAATGCATATTTCTATCTGTTTATGCAGTTTACTGTGGAGTTACTGTGATTATCAGCTCTAGAATAGTGCACTAGCGTATGACCTCTATTATTTTATTAAAATAAACGATTATTAGCCTAGAACAGGTCGTTTTCTTACGACCAGGAGAACCTTATTAGTACTTCAACTCGCACGATGATTATTCATCGATCAAATTCAAAAGTAGGCAAAAAGAAATCCTCACGGATAAAGACATTATTTAGATCAAAGAAACGTTTTGCTCGGTATAGCATACTAACGGCCAATGTAGCTATGTTAGCTGGTATTGCCGTGTTTATTAGTAGAGCCCCTCAAAATGTATCTTCTTTTACGAGGTCTTCATCTGAATCTACGGTTGCTGGTCCTTTAGACCAGTTATCTTCAGCTGATATCGCGTCGCATATAGCCGGAATGGTTGCGCTGCCAGAACAGGTAGACGTACAGAACTATGCTGATTCTGTAAATGCCGAACTTAGTATCATACCTGCTGATACCGCTGTAGTATCAAAGCCTTTAGTTGCATCTACAACCTTAAAATCTGGAAAAGACGTACAGACCTATAAGGTTGCAGAAGGTGACACAGTGTCAAAGATTGCAGAAAAACTTGGTGTATCGTCAGACAGTATTAAATGGAGCAATAACCTAAACTCGGATGTGGTAGAAGTAGGTAAAGAAATTACCGTACCACCAAAAGGCTTAAACGGTATCGTTTATACCGTACAGCCTGGTGATACTGTTGATAGTCTGGCTGACAAATACAAAGCCAACAAAGACCTACTTATATCTATGAATGACGCTGAAGTAGGTGGCATCAAGCCGGGTCAGCGTATTTTTCTTCCTGAAGCGGTTATTGTTGCCGCCCCAGTTTATGTTGCACCAGCTCGTTCTAGATTAGTTTCTGCGACTCCAACTGTACAGGGAGGATTCGCATTTGGGAATGCTCCTATATATGGCCGTAACGGGTATGTACCAGGGTATTGTACGTGGGGCGTGGCAGCAATTATACCCGTTCCAGCTAATTGGGGTAATGCAAATACGTGGGCACTGAACGCTAGCCGTAGCGGCTGGACGGTCTCTAAGACGCCTAGCGTAGGATCTATAGCGCAAAGATCTGGTGGTTATGGTGGTCTTGGACACGTGGCTATTGTTACTGCTGTTTCTGCTGATGGATCTATGATTCGATACAAGGATATGAACGGACTTGCTGGATTCGGAAGATACGGCGAAACGGCTTCATTTGTATCCGCTAGTGAGTTTTCGAACTATATTACTAGGTAATAATATTCGCATAATATCAACTAACAGGCTATAATCAATCCTATATGTTTATAGATTCTGTAAAAGTATTAGTGTGCGCAGGTAACGGCGGTAATGGTCATGTTAGTTTTCGTCATGAAAAATTCGTAGATAGAGGCGGACCTGACGGCGGAGATGGCGGTAACGGCGGTAACGTTATTTTTAAAGCAAGTCGTAACCAAAATACCCTTGCTAGCTTTAGATATCAAAAATCTATCGTAGCAGAGGATGGACAAGCTGGAAGCATGCGCAAAAAACATGGCCGTAATGGTAAGGATTCGATAGTAGAAGTACCAGTGGGGACTACCGTGGTAAACGCTGAGGGCGAAGCGTTGTTTGATCTTATAGAAGATAATCAGGAAGTAACAGTATCAAAAGGTGGAAGGGGTGGGTTTGGTAACGCCCACTTTGTAAGTAGCGTACGGCAAGCGCCACGAGTCGCCGAAAAAGGTGAGGTTATAGATGAGCTCGAACTTCGACTCGAGCTAAAGCTGATTGCTGACGTGGGGTTAATCGGATTACCCAATGCGGGTAAATCTACATTTTTAAGTGTAGTGAGTAATGCACGTCCAGCTATCGCGGATTATCCGTTTACTACCCTCACTCCCAACTTAGGCGTAGCGGATATAGACAGTAGTGACAGTATCCTCATAGCTGATATACCGGGCATTATCGAAGGTGCTAGTTCGGGCAAGGGGCTAGGTATTGCTTTTCTAAAGCACGTAGAGAGAACTAGCGTTCTATTGCACCTTATTGATGCATACGACCAAGACATAGCTGCGTCATACAAGGTTATAGATAAAGAACTAAAGAGGTACTCCAAAGAATTAGCTTCGAGACCCAGAATAGTCGCACTTACAAAGACCGAGGGACTAGATGACAAAACAAAAGCCGAGTTAGTGGCTATTGCCAAGAAGGTTGCAAAGACAGATGTATATACGATTTCTTCCGCGGCACAAATTGGCACGAAAGAATTGTTGTTTACGCTCTACCAACTGGTGGCGAAGGATAGGGCAAATAAAGAAGCATTTGAGGAATCTATTAAAACCGAAATACCGCACATTACGTTAAGCACCAAAGAGCAGGATGAGTCGTGGACTATAGAAATAGTAAATAGAGTATATGTGGTTCGCGGAGCAAAAATCGAGTCTTTTGCACGGCGAACAAACTTTGATAGCTCATTCGGGATAGAGCGCCTGAGGCATATTATGAAAAAGATGGGCATTATGCACGAGCTTTCCAGAAAAGGCATCAAAGACGGAGATACAATAGACGTAGTGGGTACGTTCCCCTATTAAATTACGTAGAGATACTCTTTATAATCCGCTATTTCCCCGTGGTCTCTGCCACGGGGTTCTCTTGGCGGAAGGGAGTTTGAGGGGAACCGTAGGTTCCTCTCAAATGCAGCTATACTAGTGGTGTGCCAATCACCAAGAGTAACCACTGCGTCTACGACA
>JBBSJF010000018.1:0-14651 GCA_038257495.1 Saccharimonadales bacterium (SeqCode)
ACCGCTGCAGCTTACACCTCAGCCGCTCCAGGAGTACACACTGACGATGGTGGTGTAGCTCTGTCTACTGCTAACCAGCTAACCGTCAACGCTCGTGTCCAAGAACAGCTGACCTTCTGTGTTGGTGGTACGACGGTAGATATTGCGACTACTCTTATCACTACCGATTGTGGCGTGGCATTTACCGGTTCAGGTACTTGTGGTAACACGGTAGACTTGGGTGTGATCGGTAGTACAACCAGTGTCTCTCCAGTAGCGACTACAAGCAACGGCAACACCTGCAATGGCGCCGCCATGGTCCGAACCAACGCTGCTAACGGTGTCACGGTCAGCTACCTTGCTGAACAAGATACTGCATCTGGCAAGTTAAAGGTACCTGGTGCAACTTGTTCTGGTGTAAGTAACACCGACCAATGTTTTAATAGCTCTGGTGCAACTCAGAGTACTATTACAGCTGGTTCTGAAGCGTTTGGCATGACCATCGCCGCCGTCAACTGTGTATCCAGTACTGCCTACGCCTGTACATTTGCTGGTGGTACCTACAACCTGGCTCGTAACGCCAACTACGATGGTAACGGAACCAACACCTACGGTACTTCTCAAGGCTTTGCCTGGGTCGATACTTACAGCCAATCTACACAAACTACTATCGCTTCATCTGCTGCTTCCGCTGTAAAAGTGGTTGACGACGAAGCCCTGATGTTGAAGTTTGCTGCACAAGCTGCTCTTACGACTCCATCCGGAAGCTACACGGTAGATAGTACTTACATTGCTACTGCTACGTTCTAGATAAGCAAGATAATATAACAAAAACTGCATCTTGTAATGAGGTGCAGTTTTTAATAGGAAGGGCTATACTAAAGGCATGATCGATATACAGCTTATCCGAGACAATCCCGAACTTGTAAAGCAAAAGGCAGCACAAAAGAAGAGCGTCGTAGACATAGATATGCTATTAGAACTTGACGCTAATCGCTTGCAACTACTACAAGAAGTCGAAGATATCCGTCGTCGTCGTAACGAAAATGCCGAAGCCATAAAACAAGCTGGTACTCCAGACCAGGTTCTTATAGACAAGGGCAAACAAATAAAAATAGAACTTGCAGAGCGCGAAGGGTATTTAGTTAGTACAGAAAAACAGTGGCTAGATATCCTCAAGCAGGTACCTAATATGCCATTAGATAATGTGCCCGTAGGAGCGACAGAAAACGAAAACGTCGTAGTAAAAGAGTGGGGAGCTAAACCTGTATTCGACTTTCAGCCCAAAAACCACTGGGAATTAGGCTATGCAAAAGGCTGGATAGACAAAGAAAGGGCAGCTAAGGTATCTGGATCGCGTTTCGCATATTTGAAAGGAGGGCTAGTGGAGCTACAATTCGCCCTCATACAATTCGCATTCCAGACACTCGCAAACGAAGAAACGTTAAAAAGTATAATTATAGACAACAACCTTACGATTTCCTCAAAACCCTTTATACCCGTGCTTCCTCCCGCTTTAGTGCGTACTGATGCTTACGAACCTACTGGAAGGCTTAACGCCGAAGAAACCACCTACAAACTAAGCGATGACGACCTATGGCTCAATGCAAGTGCCGAGCACAGCTTGTGTAATATGTATATGAACGAGATACTGAATGAAAATGATCTGCCTATCCGCTACGTAGGCTACTCGACAAGCTTTAGGCGTGAAGCCGGAACCTACGGCAAAGATATGGAGGGCATTATTAGAATGCACCAGTTCAATAAGGTTGAGATGGAAGTGTTTAGTACGCCAGAAACAGGAGCAGAAGAACATCGGTTTATGGTGGCGATACAAGAATACTTAATGCAACGGCTTAACTTACCGTATAGGGTAATAAATAAATGTACCGCAGATATAGGTGGCCCAAACGCCAGTGGTGTAGATATAGATGCGTGGCTCGCAGGGGAAAACAGGTACCTGGAAACCCATACTGCAGACTATATGACCGACTACCAAGCAAGACGCCTTAAAACGAAGCTACGTCGTTCGGACGGCGAGCTTTCGTTAGTCCATACCAATGATGCGACTGCATTTTCTCAGAGACCACTCGTAGCAATTATAGAAAACTACCAGACCGCCGACGGTCAGGTTCGTATACCGGATGTTCTTAAACCATATATGGGTAATAAGGAGACAATATGATCAAAAAACTAGAGTTTAGCGCTATGCATTTTGAGGCTGACGCCAAGCTAAAGGCATATGCTACCAAAAAAATAGGCAAATTAGACCGCTTTATGCCGAGATCAGCACGTATAAGTGCCCATGCCGACATCAAACTCAAAGAAGAAAAAGCGAAAAATAAGAAACAGTGTCACTGCGAGGTGATCTTGAAGCTTCCAGGCGAGGTTATAACCGTACACGAAGCTACTATCAACATGTACGCGGCCATAGATATTGTAGAAGCAAAGCTGCGAAACCAGATCAAAATATATAAAGACAAGCATGCTCCCGCTAAGCTACATAGGCGAGTCTTAGCCAGATTTAAACGCGGCGAATAAATTACAACTAGAGACACCTGTTTAAGATGACAGATGTAGGGTACAATAGTACGGTATTTATTTGAGGAACTAGGAAACTAATGAAGAAAGTACTAAAGCGTGTCTTGGGTGACCCTCAGGCACGTACAATCAAACGTCTAAAGAAGCGAGCAACTGAAGTCAATAAATTGGCAGCAGACTACGAGAAGATGAGTGACTCTAATCTTAAATCTCAAACTGCCATTCTTCAAAAAAAATTAGAAACAGAAAAAGGTAATTTAGATAAATTATTACCAGAAGCGTTTGCTGTAGTGCGCGAAGCAGCTACTCGTACATTGAAGCAGCGTCATTTTGACGTGCAGCTCATTGGTGGCATGGTACTACACGAAGGCAATGTGGCAGAAATGAAAACCGGAGAAGGCAAGACGCTTGTGGCTACGTTGCCAGCCTACCTCAACGCATTAACCAAAAAAGGCGTGCACATGGTTACAGTCAACGACTACCTTGCTCAGCGTGATGCTGGCTGGATGGCGCAAATTTATGATTTCTTGGGTATGAGCGTAGGTGTTATTATCCCAGACCATTCCTATATATATGATGCCGACTTTAACAACTCTGAGCACGAAGACCCACGTTTTAAACATTTAAAACCCTGCACGCGCCAAGAAGCATATGCAGCCGATATAACATACGGTACTAACAACGAGTACGGATTTGACTATTTAAGGGATAACATGGTTCGAGAAACCGACCAGCTACGTCAAAGACCACTCCATTATGCGATTGTCGACGAAGTAGACTCAATCCTTATTGACGAAGCACGCACGCCGCTAATTATTTCTGCGCCTGCGAGCGCTAGTAGCACGGCTTACGAGCAATTTTCTAAAGTTGTCCGTCAATTAAAAGAAAAGCATTATGAAGTAGACGAAAAGCGCAAAGCGGTGATCCTGACTGACGAAGGCGTTGAAGCTGTTGAAAAGATATTAGGTATTAAGGAGCTATATTCTTCAGATAATATCCGTACTATATACCACTTAGAGCAAGCCCTCAGGGCGCAGACGCTCTTTCACCGTGACAAAGACTATGTGGTAGCAAATGACGGTGAAATAGTAATTGTAGACGACTTTACGGGTCGATTACTCCGCGGACGACGCTATAATGAAGGGCTTCACCAGGCTATTGAAGCCAAAGAAAGTGTCCAAGTTCAGGAAGAGTCCATGACACTCGCAACTATTTCCTTCCAAAACTACTTCCGTTTGTACGAAAAGCTAGCCGGCATGACAGGTACCGCTAACACCGAAGCAGAAGAATTCCACCAAGTATACAAGCTCGACGTTGTAGAAGTACCTTCCAACCGCAAATTAATCAGAGACGACCGAACCGACCGTATTTACAAAAGCGAATTAGGTAAGTTTAAGGCTATCGCTCGCGACGTAAGAGTACTTCATGAGAAGGGGCAACCCGTACTTATAGGTACTGTGTCGATCGAGAAGAACGAACTACTGAGCTCATTGCTTAAAAAAGCCGGCATTGCGCACCAAATCTTAAATGCCAAAAACAACGAAAAAGAGGCTGCGATTGTCGCTAACGCCGGTAAAACCGGAGCGGTTACGCTAGCTACCAACATTGCCGGTCGTGGAACAGATATTGTCCTGAGCGAAGAAGTTAAAGAACTTGGTGGGTTATTCGTACTGGGTAGTGAAAGACACGAATCTCGACGTATAGACAACCAGTTACGTGGACGAGCCGGTCGGCAGGGTGATCCTGGCGTGACGCAGTTTTATGTGAGCTGCGAAGACGACCTGATGCGTATCTTCGGCGGAGAGCGTATAGGCTCTATCATGGAACGCCTTAAAGTAGCAGATGATGTGCCAGTAGAGAACAGGATCATTACCAAAAGCTTAGAGGGCGCTCAAAAGAAAGTTGAAGGTCATAACTTTGATATGCGTAAGAACGTCGTGCAGTACGACGATGTCATGAACCGGCACCGCAAGGCGATATACACTATGCGCTCAGAAATCCTCAAGCAAGCAGACATATCCAAGCGCATAAAAGAGTTCATTCGTCAGGAAGCGGCTGCCATTGAAGCATCTCCTTTGGCGCTCACCGACAAATATGAAGCTCTTATTAAGGAGAGTTTTCCGTTCGATGATGTTACACTAGATGAATTATTCGAAAGCGACTCGAATAAATTTGCAAAAATATTATCCGAAAAGTCTATGGAACTCTATAAAGAGCGTGAAGACATGTTTGGTAGCGAAGTCATGCGCAAGATCGAGCGTGATATCTATATGCAGATCATGGACAACCTGTGGATGCAACATCTAGAGAATATGGATCATTTGCGGGAAGGTATCGGCTGGATTGCCGTTGGACAGCGCGACCCTCTCGTAGAATACAGGCGCCAGTCCCAGTATATATTTGACGAGCTGCTGAACAAGCTGCGTCATGAAGTGGTGCATGCAGTATTCTCGGCACGTCCCATGACAGCCGTCGAACTCGAGCAAGCAACAGAGACAGAACTAACTCGCGCGGCTCGTAATTCCGTAGATAATGCCAATAAGATTATAGAAGGCGAAGAGTTTAAAGAAGTAGATTTTGTCCCTAAGTCTAAGGCGGTAGCAGCCAACAAGGCAAAAGATGAAACCCGCAAAAAAATAAGAAAAGTCGAAAGACAACGTAAAAAAGCAGGAAAGAAACGTCGCTAAGAAGCGAAAGGGCGTAGTAGTAACATATGCAGCATGATGTAATAGAAGTCGTATTAAAAAGTGGAGCAAAAGGACTGCTCTTAAACGTCCCCTCAGCAAGTGCAGTCGGCTTTTTATTTAATTTTAGAGCAGGGGACCGTTATGTCTCGAGCCGTAATAAAACTGAGACAGCACATCTTATGGAGCATATGGTTCTAGGAGCAAATCAGCATATCCGCTCAGCTCGAGGTTTTACGGCAGAGTTACAAAAAAATGGCGCCTATGCCAATGCCAGCACCGGACGCGTACAAATGACCTACGACGCACTTTGTCCGGTATTTGAGTGGGAACGCGTTTTTGGATTATTACAAGATGCTATAACAGCTCCTTTATTTACCGAAGAAGAATTTATTGCGGAAAGTGGTAATGTCAAAGAAGAGTTTCGTGACCATATGAACAACCACTCCCGTGCCTTGTGGCAACGACTAGACCAGGTATGCGGATGTATCGTGCCCACTGACCAAGAACGATTTAAGCTGATGAAAAACGTTACCCTTCGAAATGTCAGAGATCACTATAAGCGTACACATACCTCTAAAAATATGCGGTTTATCATAGCGGGGCCTATAGGCAGTAAAATGGCTGAAATCAAGTCGCGACTAGAGAGTTGGGATTTGCCAAAAGGCGAATACTTGCCGTGGCGCGAAGACGAAATGACGGCCATAAAACCTCTCTTCGTAAAGCGTAAAGGTGTAAAGAATATCTTCTACAATTTCCAGTGGATTTTTCCTTATAAGATGGATACTAAGCAACAAGATATCTTAGACTGCGCAAACCACATCTTAGCTGGGACGCTTTTCTCACGTATTTTAGGCGAAGCCCGCGAGCGAGGGTTAGCGTACCACCTATGGGCAGATCAGTATACACAAAACAAATACAGCGTATCCGAGTATGGTGGTCAAGTAAGCGCCGATAACGCGCAAAGCCTCATGGAGATTGCCTCTAGGCATATTAAAGAAATCGCGAGCGGTAAGCTGTCCGACGAAGAAGTGCGGGCGGCACACGACTATGGGTTGGGTAAAATACAGATGGGTTATCAAACAGTCGGCTCAATAATGCGTTATTATGCCGATGATTATTTCTTTCATGGCAGCATCGAGCCTTTCAAGAATCTCACCTCTCGTATTAATGCAGTTACAAAAAATGATGTCGTAGAAATAATAAACAGCATGATCAACTCTGGGCATTTTGGTTTCGCAGCACTCAGTGAAGGCCCTAGTGATATCGCTTCACAAATGGCTCAACCATTCGATTTATATTAGATTTCTTTCCAAAACCCTAGCGTATACTAAATGGGATGATTGTATATGAATTACTATTTTATCAGTATAATCTAGCCAAATGAATAAAGAAGATCTACATAGCATACAGAATGAGATTAATCGTGCATGGCAAGCACTTTGTCTTGATGACGTAGAAAAACAAATAAATCAGTTAGAGCTACTGCAGGCAACAGAAACGTTTTGGCAAGACCAGTCTCAAGCTCAGACAGTAGTTAAAAAATTATCTATGTTACAGAAAAGATTTCAACCGTGGAATAAGCTTCGATCGGGCGTAGCAGAAATCCGTGAATTGTCGGATCTGAATGATGAATCTTTAACTAAAGAGGTTAATGAGCAGTATCAAACTCTGCAGACACAGCTTGATGAGTTGAAAGAAGAGATTAAATTCTCTGGCAAATACGATGCATTTGATGCGATCTTGGCTATTCATGCAGGAGCTGGCGGAACTGATGCACAGGATTGGGCACAAATGCTACTGCGTATGTATGTACGCTACGGCGAAGCAAACGATATAACGGTTCTTACCATAGAACAATCAAATGGCGAAGAAGCGGGCATCAAGAGCATAACGCTCGATATGTCGGGTAGCTATGTATACGGCAGACTAAAGAGCGAACACGGTATACATAGGCTCGTGCGCCTAAGTCCATTTAATTCGGATAATCTAAGGCAAACGAGCTTCGCAAAAGTAGAAGTCATGCCCAAAATAGACCAACCAGACGTGGTAGAAATAGACGAGAAAGATCTAAAAATAGATGTGTATCGTAGCGGCGGTCATGGCGGTCAAAGCGTCAATACGACTGACTCTGCGGTACGTGTTACCCATTTACCCACTAACATAGTCGTCGCTATTCAAAACGAGCGCTCACAGCTACAAAATAAAGAAACAGCAATGACTATTTTGCGCTCCAAACTTGCTCAGCTGCAGATAGAGCAACACGCTGAAAGAGTGGGCGAGTTAAAAGGTCCAAACGTGTCGGCAGAGTGGGGCAATCAGATCCGAAGTTATGTGCTACATCCCTATAAGATGGTTAAGGATTTACGTACGAAGTACGAAACAAGTGACGTAGAGGCAGTACTAGACGGCGACTTAAAGGGTTTTATAAGTGCCTACCTAGAACACACCATGGGTAGCTAGAGATAGCTATATAAAATACAAATATTCTTAATCGCTTCAGGGCGATTTATAGGTAGTCTTTGGCTATCTATGGCGCTAACATACCCTTACGGCATCAATAATATCTGTATTCCAGGGTCGGTATTAGGTGAGTTTTCTATGCTATAATTAACATAATGATTTTGTTAGACAGGGTAACAAAAACCTACAATAAAAAGTTAGGACCGGCGTTAGAGCGCGTCAGTTTGCATATCGAACCTAAAGAATTTGTTATTATTGTTGGTAAGAGTGGAGCAGGGAAGAGTACTCTCCTAAAGTTGCTTACCCGCGAAGAAAAACCTTCCGGAGGCAAGATGGTGATAGGCGGTATAGATTACGACAAGCTCAAAGACCGAGATATTCCGCTTCTTCGGCGTAAAATAGGCGTAGTGTTCCAAGACTTCAAGCTTTTATCTAACCGAACTGTATTTGAAAACGTGGCGTTTGCTCTCGAGATAGTAGGACTTAGTAACACAGAGATCAACCATACGGTTCCAAAAGTTCTAGACATAGTAGGACTAAAAACAAAGTCCGACCGTTACCCAGCGGAACTTTCTGGTGGAGAACGTCAGCGCGTGGCAATCGCCAGGGCTATAGTGCGGCAACCAAAAATACTTATAGCCGACGAGCCCACGGGGAACTTAGATCCTAAACATGCCTGGGACGTTATAAAAGTATTAGAAAAAATTAATAGGTACGGAACCACCGTTCTTCTCACCACTCACAACCAAGACATAGTAAATAAGTTACAGAGGCGCGTGGTTACCATAGAAGATGGAAAAATTGTAAGCGACAGGGCGAATGCAGGCTATGCCCATTAAAAACGCACCACAGGCTTTACGTGCGCCCCTAACGTTCAGTAAAAGGCTAGAACGCAAATGGTTTATGTTACTTCGTATAATAAAGTCGGGTTGTATCAACTTTGTGCGCAATGCCTGGCTGTCCATCGCGGCTATTGCCATGATGGTAATCACGCTTACTATCGTGCTTTTTTCTATCATTTTAAATCAAACATTCCGTCATACTGTCCAACAGATCACGGATAAGATCGATGTATCAGTTTATCTGAAAGACGAGGTAACCCCCGTCCAAAGAGATGATTTTATTGCTAGTCTCCGTCGTCAAAAAAATGTCAAAGAAGTCGTATACCTGTCCAAAGATGATGCCTTAAAGGTTTATCAGGAGCAAAATAAAGAAAATACAGAACTACTTACCGCTATATCACAGACCGACAACCCTTTGCCGGCAAGCTTGCAAATAAAACCAAAGGACGTAAACGACCTCCAATCGATACGCGACTTTGTGTCTACCCCTGATAATAAAGCATTGCAATCCGACGAAGCAGACGACTCTGGCGACCGCAAATCAGCCGTAGATAAGATCACCAAAACCGCGCGTTTCTTTGGACAGATCGGTGCAATCGCTGTATTAGTATTCGCAGTCGTATCCGTATTAATTATTTTCAATACCATACAGATGGCTATATTTAACCGCCGGGACGAGTTGGCTATTATGCAACTACTTGGAGCAAGCCCCGGCTACATACGTGGGCCATTTTTAATAGAAGCTCTTTTATATGGCATTATTTCGGGGTTAATTTCGCTGCTTATATGTAATCTTATTTTGCAAGTACAGGCGAGTGTGTTCCGGGCGGGCAGTTCAGGCGTTATAGACATCGCCTATACTATCGAATTCCTCAGCATGAACTTTGGAAAACTACTTATTACTCAGCTCGGTCTTGGTATTGGTATAGCGGTTCTATCTGCTAATGTAGCAACCCGCAGACATTTACGTAAAAGCCGACCAAAAAAGAAGTAGCCTTGTGGCAGATCTTACGCTTGTAACTGTCCAAGACGAAATACAATGGACTAAAAATCTAGAACACCTGGGCAATCCCCATTTTTTGCAATCGTGGCAATGGGGAGAGCATAAAAGCGCGTATGGCTGGAGGGTTAGCCGCTACGTCGTAGAACTGGAAGGTGAGTGTATCGGTGCCTTTCAGCTGATGGTACGAAGCGTAGGCAAGGGCATCATAAAATTTAATATCGGCTATGTACCCAGAGGACCATTACTAGTATCTATAGAACATATAGAAAACGTGATGGTAATGGTACAAAAAGCTGCCAGTCTAAAAGGCTGTTTATACATAAAAGTCGATCCAGATGTAGATAACACATCTACAAATGCAAAGAACTGGCAAAAATATTTAGACACTAACGGATGGGCCTACAGTCTTAACCAAATACAACCTCGTGGCACGGCTGTCACTGACTTACTGCAAGACGATAAAAATGGCGAAGACACATTACTTCGCAGTATGGACAAAACATGGCGCTACAACATAAAACATGCTAAAAAAAGAGGTATAACCGTTGAAGCCGTCAACCCAGAAAAATTTTCACAATTTTACCGTTTATACCAAGAGACAAGTAGTAGACAAGGATTCGATATAAGACCGGAGCAGTATTATAAAGAAGTAGCCAAGATTTTTGAGAACGGTAGTAATAGCGTATCAAGATTATTTCTTGCCAGGCATCCAGATGAGCAAGACCCGCTTGTAGCGGCGTTAGGTATTGGTTACGGTAAACGTCATTGGTACTTTTACGGTGCTAGCACCAACAAGCGTCGCGCAGACATGCCAGCTTACGCCGTGCAGTGGACCGCCATGAGGTGGTCACGGTTGCAAGGTGCGGAGTCTTACGACTGGTGGGGCGCACCTGATGATCCTTCAGACAAGAAATCATCTCTCTATACCGTATGGCATTTCAAAAAAGGTTTCGGTCCAAAACACGTGCTAGCAGTCGGCGCCTGGGACAAGCCTCTTAAGCAGAAATTTTTGTTTGCTTTATTTACGAGAGCTTTATATCTACAAAAAAAGCTAAAAAAGATTTTTTAGTATTCGTGTAAAAATCCTGTATAATCAGCTTAAGTTTAGTATATAAAAAGTATATAAAAGCTGGACATAACACAATACTTATGCTAATGTGTATGTGTGTCTAATAAAATGATATTACAAAATAAAAAATCAAAAATAAGCAAAATTCCCCGACAATTAGCCTTAATTGTCGCCGGTTTCGTATTAATTGTAAGCACTTGGGTTAGTACTTCTGTCTACGCTAACCGATTAGAACAGATCCAGCAGATTAAAAATGAGAATGCAGTTAAGTCCGAACAACGAGACCAGTTAGGCGCACAGGCTAGTAGCTATGAAGATCAAGTAAACAAACTACAAATTCAGATAGTCGCTATACAGAATCAAATTGTAATACTAGAGAATCAAAAGATTGAAAAAGAGCAAGCTATAGTAAAAGCTGAAGCCGAATTAGCATCACAAAAAAAGCTACTAGGCGAAAACATTAAGACTATGTACATAGAGGGCAAGATAACCACCCTTGAAATGCTTTTTACTAGCAACGACCTGAGCGATTTTGTAGACAAGCAAGAGTACCGTGATGTAGTTAAGTCTAAGATCAAGGGGACGGTAGACCAGATTACGCTCTTAAAAAATGAACTTAAAGATCAAAAGGTGCAGCTTGAGTTACTTATATCTGATCAACAGCGTCTCCAGACCGAAGCGAATACTCAGTCTGGAGAAGTACAGCGGCTACTCGCCCTTACTCAAGCAGAGAAAAATGCTGTTAATTCACAAATCAAAGAGAATAGCGCACGAATTTCTCAGTTAGAGGCTGAGCAGGCTGCAGAAAACGCCAGAAGATTCAAGGGCGTTACTATAGTGGCTGGTAATAATGGTAATGATACGTATCCTTCAAAATGGCGAGATGCTCCTATGAATGCCTATGTAGATACATGGGGTATGTTTAGTCGTCAATGTGTAAGTTATACCGCATGGAAAGTGTACGAATCTGGTCGTTACATGCCAAACTGGGGTGGATATGGAAATGCAAATCAATGGGATGAGAACGCTGCCAATGCTGCTTCCCGAGCTAGAGGTATAACTATCGATAATAATCCTAGACCAGGGGATGTTGCGGTTTCCAATGCGGGTCCATATGGTCATGTTATGTATGTAGAATCAGTAAATGGGAATGGTACCATTAATATAAGCCAGTACAATTATGGTTATAATGGCACATACTCTGAAGCATATAATATGCCTACAAACGGTCTAGTGTTCATTCATTTCAAATAATCCGCTTAACTCATAACAGTTAAGGCAAAACCATGTTTTTTTATGCATATTTAGCATGGTGGTAATGTAGAATATAAGGACGAAGGAGTACTAGTGAAACAAACCGATAATGATATAAACACGTATCTTAACCCGAAAACCATTATGCAAAAAGCTAAACTTCCGTATCTGCTCATAGCTGTCTTTAGTGCATTAGTCTTGTTTGGTCTAGGTTTTGGCATAGGTAGCGGCAGATTAACAGTTGGGAACCTTAAAAAGAACGCGCAAACGTCTTCGTCAAGTAGTAAGCTGGATTTTTCTGAAGTCGAGGAAGTATACAATACACTAAACGATGAGTTCGACGGCACACTTGATAATGAAAAAGCTATAGAAGGTATTAAGCAGGGTCTAGCTAACGCTACTGGCGATCAATACACCGAGTATTTTAACCCCGAAGGCGCGAAAGAATTCCAAGACAGTCTTCAGGGAGAGTTTACAGGCATAGGCGCCGAGCTAGGAAAAGAAGAAAAAAATATAGTAGTAATAGCCCCTATCGCCGGTTTCCCGGCAGACAAAGCAGGTATTTTGCCTAAAGACGTTATTGTCGAGATAGACGGCAAACCGGTATTTGATATAACTACTTCAGAAGCAGTTAAGCTCATACGAGGTCCAAAAGACACGAGCGTTAAGCTGCGGGTTATACGTGATGGCAAAGAGGATCTTACATTCGATATTGTTCGGGACACGATCAAAACGCCGAGCGTAGAGTGGAACGTGCGAGAAGACGGAATCGGCTATATAAAGATCAGTCGTTTTAGCGAAGATACTGCCGATCTTAGTCGTAAAGCTGCAGCTGAATTTTCTAGCAAAAAGGTTAAGGGTATCGTGTTAGACCTTCGTAACGATCCTGGTGGCGAGCTAGGCTCATCTATAGAAGTGGCTAGCCTTTGGATTCCAGAGGGCAAGACGGTGCTACTGGAAAAGCGAGGTGGCAAAACCATTAAAGATTACAAAGCCCAGGGCGGAAATGTGCTCAGCGGCATACCAACCGTAGCGCTTATAAACGGTGGAAGCGCTAGCGCCAGCGAGATTCTAGCAGGAGCTTTACGCGACCAAAATCAGGCGACGCTACTAGGAGAAAAAAGCTACGGCAAGGGAAGCGTACAGCGTATAATCCAGCTCAAAGACGGTGGCTTGCTTAAAGTAACCATAGCTCGTTGGTTTACGCCAAACGATAAGAACATAGATAAAGAAGGCTTAGAACCAGATACAAAGGTCGAGCGTAGCGTGGAGGACATAAAAGCTAAACGCGATCCTCAGCTTGATGCTGCTATACAGAAGCTTAGCAAGTAATTTTCTTTGCAGCCTTAGCTGCATTG
The DNA here is from genome assembly GCA_038257495.1 of Saccharimonadales bacterium (SeqCode). Classification (GTDB taxonomy): domain Bacteria; phylum Patescibacteriota; class Saccharimonadia; order Saccharimonadales; family JBBSJF01; genus JBBSJF01. Next base: position 13,194 of record JBBSJF010000018.1, read on the forward strand.
TATCTAAGCGGACTGACCCGCTTAACCGTCAGTCTCTTTTTGTATCAGCAAAACCTATATAAGCGCACTGGAGCGCTTAACCTCCAGTTACTTTCTTGTATGAACAAGCAAGTAACCAAAGAAATCACAGGCGATGCATAAAGCAGATGGTCAGAACCTACCTCCTATCTCTGTCTCCTGCGGAACTCGTCGCTTTCAGCTCCTCAAACATCCTCGGAGATCAGGGATATGAGCTAGCTTATTCTCTCTGTTTATTCAGAGCCTGGGTAGGCTGCCATGGACACGACGTAGTCGTGTAGTATAAAAGTCTTTAGACCATGGCCTTGGTTCAGGCCCTGAACCTCCCCAAGGCTTTCTGGGTTTCTATCTTGGCTCGGCGAGGACAAGCCTTCAGGCCGACTGGAAGGAGTCCCGCAGCTGACCAAGAGAAAGAGCCCAAAAAGACCTGGCGGAGGTTCATCGGCCTGTCGGTTCTTTGGTTACTTTCTTATCGACATAAGAAAGTAACTGGGGGTTAAGCGCTCCAGTGCGCTTATTTGGTAGTTCTTATGATAATAAAACCTAAAATGCTGGTGCTTGCAGTTGAATGCTCTAAAGAGTATAGTTGGTTGAAATGAGGAGAAATTGTATGGCATCACTAGAAGCGAAAAAACATATAGATACGCTTGATACATTAGATCATGAACATGCAAGATCATTATATAAGGCGCAAGAGAGTATTTTAGAGGATCCTGATTTAGATGAACTGACCAAATGGGTACTAGGTATAACTGGATCAGAGAAAGAGTTGGATAGATATCAGACACTCGCAGAGAAGGTTGGTAAGCTTATCGGTCAGCCAATTATTGCTTTGACAAACGTTAGCGCAGGTATTGTAAGCGAACCTAGGTTATTGTACTCAATGGGTGGTCTTATAAGTGGTGAACTTACAGTATATAGAGGTGGGAGACCGCATGAATGGGGTGTTCAATTAAACGTTCCGGTAGATCCATTCATCTCCGCACGGCATCAGAATGGTTTTACTATAGATCATAGTCATGGTGCTGTTCTTCAAAATACTGTAACCGTAGCTCATCTTAAGCCGCGTTTAACAGAACGAGAAGGTAAAAAAATAAAATTAGGATGGAGAAATGCGGTAGAACATCCTGTCCTCGTTGGTAGGTTCGAAATATATCATAGTGATTTCTGGAATGGTGGTGTGCTAGAAACCCTTGGGGCTATAGAAGTAACCGCGAAAGCAAAATAAAGTACGATGCCTAGACATCATTGCTAATTCTACAATTGCCATAAGCGCACAGCTCAGGTAGAATTTTTAAAACCAAAGGAGCGTCCTTATGCCAGCAAGCCGTACGAAGTATATTTTTGTTACGGGGGGCGTACTCTCTGGAGTGGGCAAGGGGATCAGTGCCGCTTCTATCGGAAATTTATTAAAATCCCGTGGCTTTAAAGTAAATATAC
>JBBSJF010000019.1:0-14507 GCA_038257495.1 Saccharimonadales bacterium (SeqCode)
GCACGGGTGGTAATTGGGCTGTCGTAAAAAACTACATCAAAAACCAAGGAAAGAACACCAACGACCTACAGCTCACCATCTGGTGATTGGTGCAGCTGCTCCGGAATACCCCGTGGTCTCTGCCACGGGGATTTTTATTCCGTACATGAATTTAGAAAAACTCCTCGTAGAATATTATGAATACTGTAAGGTCATGCAGCTTGCTACTGTACGCGATGGTCAACCATGGTTATGCAGCGTGTACTTTGCCTCTGACTACCAATTAAATGTATATTGGACTTCAGCCAAGAAGCGTCGACATTCGAAAGAGCTAATAGCTCACCCTGCGTGTGCCGTAACGATCGTTAAGGACACAGAGCGTAAGCAAGCTTTACAAATGACTGGCATGGCTTACGAAGTAGAGAATGATGACCTTGATCGAGTTAATACATTATACGGCTCAAAGTTTGGGGATAAACCCGAAAGGTTAGCCGAAATTCGTGCAGGGAATCCTGAAGGACGCGCATACTGGGTTTTTAAGCCCACTTCCATTTCTCTATGGGATGAAGTAAATTTTCCGGATTCGCCTAAACAAGAATACGATCTTTCGCAATTAAAGTTATAGAAAAGGATCTAAGTATGTATACTAGGGGCAGCCAATTTGCGCTTTCGTTACATAAAGCCACATAATCATAAGACTTTTTCAATCCCACTGAAGTTGATTACCACTTAGATATTAGAATCTTCTTTACGAGCGTAAGCTACTAGTCTATAAAGTAGGGATATACTAATGACAAAAAGATATATATGGATAATAGGATTAGTTACAATAATAGCGGCTGCGGGTTTTATACTATTACCCTTGGGTGATAAAAGCTCATCCAAAAATGAATCACAGAACACTGAGTCCTATTTAAAACCAGTTGATTCTTTTCAGCACGCCCACGGCCTGACAGTAGATGTAACTGATCCGGGCAAGTTATACATTGCTACCCACAATGGTCTTTTTATGCTGCAAAACGATAAAGACCTCTACCAGGTTGGACTAAAAACCGATGACTACATGGGCTTCTCGCCGCATCCAACAGATTCCAAAACTTTCTTTACTAGCGGACACCCGAAAGGCGGAGGCAACATCGGCTTCCAGAAAACTATCGACGGCGGTAAGAGCTGGCAAAAAGTTAGCGACGGGCTTAACGGCCCAGTTGATTTTCATGCTATGACAGTCAGTCGAGTTAATCCCGATCTTGTATATGGATCGTTTGCCGGCAAGTTACAGCGTAGCCTAGATGGCGGTAAACAATGGGAGCTAATTGACACAAACCTAACCAACATCATTAGCTTGGTAAGCAATCCGGTAGATGCAAATACTGTCTACGCCGCAACTATGGAGGGAATTATGCGTAGCTCCGACCAAGGCAAAACCTGGACTGACGTTGCTCCCGATGTTAGCGGAGCAGCTGTTACGGTTTTAGCAATCAACCCCTCGCAACCTACAGAGTGGCTAAGCTTTTCACAAAAACTAGGCTTAGCAAAAAGTACCGATAGCGGTAAGTCCTGGAAAACCCTGAAAACAGGTGCCGACGATGATGTGATAATGCAAACTTCCTATGACAACAAGAATTCGCAAGTTATCTATGCGTTAACTAAGAGTAATATACTTTACAAAACAACTGACGGAGGCGAATCATGGCAAAAAATTCGTTAAATAAGTGAAAGATATAATGAACATAGCTAAAATCGTATGGGGCAAGCCATATCGGTACTTGCTGTTGCCGGCATGGATCTCTATGTTGTGGCTATTTACATACCTACTAAACCTAAATCTATTCAGCTATATTTTTTTAAATCCCACTTTGACGTTCGGAAAAAAAATTGGCTTTGTGTTTCAGTCTTTTACCAATACTTTTGCGAGTCTTGACGATCCCCGTTCACTATCTTTAGCTATTTTTTCGTTCTTGGCTACCGTTAATATCCTGCTTATGGTTCGTTTGTTCCGTGAACGCAAACGCAAAAAAGGCTTGACCAAAACTGGCAGCGCTACTGTAGTAACACTCATTGGTTCGCATTGTATCGCTTGTGGAGGTTCGTTGTTCGCACCATTCATCACGGCTTTGGCGGGAAGCGGTGCTACCTTTAGCACGACTCGTATCACGACCGGCATTTTCGTGAGTACGTTAATCAATATAGTAGGTATAATTCTAATTACCCGCTCGACCATTCAACTGGTTCGGAGAAGCCAAGACTTAGTGCCTATAGCAGAAACTTTATAAAAGAGAAATCATGGAACAAATCTTTGTCACAATCATTTCAGCAGCACTCATTCATGAATAGAGGACTTTATTACCGAGAGGCTGGGAAAGGCCAGACCATCGTATTCTTACACGGTATGTTGGGCTCTGGTTTGTATTGGAGCGAGCAAATGGAGCTGCTCAAAGATCACCACCATGTAATCGCACTTGATCTGCTGGGCTTTGGTCGTTCGCCAAAGCCTAGCAATCTAAAATATGACCGCGAGGATCATATCAACTATATCCTTAAGACTTTAGATACAATAGGTATTAAAACACCGGTTACTCTGGTAGGTCATTCAATGGGGGCCCTCTTAGCGCTTAGTCTAGCGTCCAAATATCCGGAACGAGTAAATAAGCTTATATTAATTAGTATGCCAATCTACAAAAATGTTACTGAAGCAAAGCGCGAGATCACTCAATCGAAGATCGTACCGCGTTTCATGTATTATGGGCCGACAGCACGCATAATCTGTTCTGTAATGTGCACACTACGGCCATTGGCTCAAATACTGTCACCCTTGTATTTTAAACACGTTCCAAAAGACCTCGCCACTGACGCTACCATGCACACGTGGTTTTCATACTCCAGGAGCATGGCGAATATTATAGAAAATCAGGATGTATTATCAGATTTACAAAAAGTTAAAGTTCCAGTGCTTGCTCTATTCGGTACACATGACGCTGTTGCTAAATCAACGAACCTTGAAGAAATCAAACTATGTTGCAAACATGTTGAGGTTAGACTGCTCAACGCCACCCACCAACTACCGCTTGAAAAACCAAAACAAACAGCACAATTTATAAGTAATATGGTAAAAAATACAAACAAAATATGATGGCACGAAGTAAATTTTCCTGATTCTCCTAAACAAGAATACGATCTTTCGCAATTAAAGTCATAGAAAAGGTATTAGGTGTTCACTAGAGGCAGTTATAAAACACATATCTCGGCTTTTTAGGAAGTTTTCTTGTTATAATTTGTACATAAAGTGAACTATCTCGGAATTAAGTCTAAGGTAGTCCACTAAACAAGGTCTTAACGCAGTGAATACATCAATATATAATGTAAAACCAACTATATCATCGACTGCATGGCTTTGTGCAGACGAGCGCGCCATACAGACAGAGGGGCTAGAATGCACACTTAACTTTAACGGTGACGCTATATCGTTCTTAAGTGTTGACAACACTAAAAATGTGCAGATACCTATCGATACACTAAAAGTAGCAGATCTTAGTAATATTAGTGGTCAGTCACAAATAGTATTTTATACGAATGATGAGCTGTCATATGTTTTTGTGTTTCATCCACCAGTTAGTAATAAAGAATCATTAAAAATGATGTTTTTCTTTCCTAGTGTCTTTACGAATTTACGCATTTTCAGCCGCCTATCCAGTTCTTCCCAAGAATCGCAAAAATGGAAAAGCACATTAACACATTTTCTACCTCCAGAAAAGATAAAAACACGTAAAGAGCTCAGACTTTGGTGGATCATTATTTGTTCATTAGCACTCACCATTACATTAGTCGTACTATTGATCACTATATTAAATATAGTGTTTTCTTAGATCAAAATATTCAATATAACCATATGCATATATCTATAACACTATTGGGCTGAATTGAATGCCGCTTCGAGTTTGGCAATGTCTAGTTTGACCATGGGCATCATGGCTTTCATGAGGGCGGTCTTTTGAGCAGCCGAGGCGTCTGGATGGCTCATCATTTTGCCCAAGGCTATAGGAGTAATCTGCCAAGTAATGCCAAATTTATCTGTTATCCAGCCACATTGCATGGGTTTACCACCTGCGGATAGCCTATCCCAAACCGCATCTAGCTCATCTTGTGTATAAAATTCTACTAAAAACGATATTGCTCCTGTAATCTCAAACTGAGACTCACCGTCTAGACACATAAACTGTTGACCATTAAGCTCGAATATTCCCGTAAGAACCTTGCCTTTTAATGTTTGTTCGCCCGGGATCCCTTGGTCGCCACTATAGCGCTCGATGTGGGTAATTCTAGAGTTGCTAAACGTCTCTACATAATAGTTCATTGCTTCTTCGGCATTACCTTGGAACCAAATAAAGGGTGTAATCGTCTGCATAAAATGTCTCCTTATGTAGCCTTATTATATCAGTTTGAAAAAACCTGAAGACAGAAAATAGGTAGAAGATAAACTTGCTTATTTTAGTATGTTGTGATATAATTAGTATATGGATATTAGTAGGCGTGGAGTACGTACTGTAGGCGCAGTTTCTTTTATAGTGCTATATGGTTTTTCTGTTATGTATACCATGTTTGGTATGAACAAGAATTCTTTTCATGATAACCAGACAAAAGCAGTTGCCAGTGTTAATACTATTCAATTTCAAGCTCATCTGGGTACTCCTAATCCAAATATAATACTTGAGCTTGTTAACGAGCAACGAACATCTGCAGGGCTTTCTGTATTAGTGGCTGACGAAAAATTAGGTAGTATAGCCAGCTTGCGAGCTAAGGATATGGCGACGAGAAAATATTATTCTCATCATAATCCGGACGGCGCTCGCTATGTCGATTTTTTAAATGATAGTGGCTTGAATGTATACGATAGTTGCGAAAATCTCGACATGACATCTGCACTGAGTGAGCAACAGGCTGTATCAGACTGGCTTTCAAGCACGACAGGGCATAAAGAGTGTTTACTACGAATCACCGTTACCAGTGCTGGCTATGCTGTAGAGAAATTTGATAGTGTTCAGCAAAACGGTCAGAGCACCACCTACTACGTGGTGGTAGCGATTCATGCTAACGTCTCATTATAAGAAGATGCCCTATAATGGGCATCTTCAAAACACTACTGCAATGTACCAAATATCTAGTTAAAAATATTAGTAGATGTACAAGAAATTACTCGCAGGCACCGTGCGGGTATGGACAATAAATAATCCACCATTAAAGTTCATTTCGCTGATGAATATCGTACCATCTCCGTTTACTCGTTGTACGTAAGCTACGTGCACGCTCTGTTTAGCTTGAGCTATGGCACCTACGCGTGGAACCGAGCCTGTAGCCATACCCTGTGAGGCGGCTCGTGCTACCCATGTATTGGCATTACCCAAATTATTAGGTATGTCTGGACGTATGTTCTTGATGTACCACGTGCAGTATCCAGGTGCATACGTATTACCCGCAACTGCACCTTTGCTCACACTTACAGGCGAGGCCTTTTTAGGCGCTGGTGCTTTTTTAGAAGTAGCTACTGCCGGCTTAGCGGCTATAGGCGCTTCTACTGGCAAAGCTGCAACTACAACTTCTGGCAACGGACGCTCTACAAGCTTTTCATCTGGCAAGGGAACTGTAAGTTTTTGCCCGACTGCTATAACGTCAGGGTTAGCAATCTGCTCGTTCTTGTTGAACAAGCGAACCCAAGTTGTCTGATACTTTGTTGCGATCGAACTAAGAGTTTCCTCCGAGCTAACCTCGTGTACTACAGGTTGAGACTTCACTTCGGCTGCAACGGGGGTTGCTGCCTCGTCTTTCTTAAGCTCTAGGGGGGTAACAACATCCTTCTTAAGTGGAGTTGCTAGATTCCCGACAGCCGATTTTTCTGGCTGCGCTATGGCAATCTCATTTGTTGTTGATAAAAAGTCCAGCGTTTCTGCGTGGACAGGTGAGTTGCTTGCAGCAAAGAAAACAGCGCATGCAAGAAAACCCGCTAGTACGGTTATTCTCATTTTTAGGAACCTCCTCGTTTACAAATTGATAGGAACAATAGTCTAAATTTTTCTATTGTTCCGGTGCCTCCACATCACAAATTTGTGGGCACGAAGATTAATTATACAGACTATATTATTTATGTCTAGTCTCTAGGGGTAAAAACGCTTAAGAATATATCATTTATGGTAAGCATGAGCATTTTAATATCAATAAATATATATGGTTTTTGGAGCAGGTTTTGGGCCGTTTATTGTACGTGTATTATGCTAATTACGTTTATGTATAAAATATCATTTTTGGGATTCGCTTTTCACGTGGTGCTTTAAATCTTAGGTATAATATGTATATTATGACAAAACGCACAAAGATTATTGTTTTATGTGGAACGCTCTTACTTGTGTCCGTACTCTCTACTGGCATATTTATCACTAAGCGAAATTCTGTAGTCAAGCGAGACACAGGTACTAAAAACAACACACAAAGCCACTCCACGTACAAACTAAATTTATTAACGGGCGACAAATATAGCTCACAACAGCCAAATACACTTACCTTTCGAATTGAAGATCAAGAATCGGTTGTATTAAAAGATTTTGATACGGTACACGAAAGACTTTTACATCTTATTATTATCCGTAAGGATATATCTAACTTTCAACACCTTCACCCATCGTTCGACACAATAAAAGGAGAATTTTCTATAGATCGAGTAAACATATCTTCTGATGGCGACTATCGGATTTATGCAGACTTCACTCCGTCGAATTCCCAAATAGGACCTAGAGGAGAGAAACTGGCTGCAACGCCTAACGTAGATGTTACCGTAGGCAGTACGTCAGCATACGTACCAGAGCTGGTTACTAAGGAGAAACTTGTTAGTAGCGCAAACGGTCTAGATACGGCATTATTTTTTACTCCAAACGAAGATTCGCCTGGAGGTAAACCAAACACAACGTTTACGGCCGGGCAAGATAGTACAGTTGCAATCGAGCTTAATAAGAATGGCAATGCATACACAGAGTTAGAACCCTATCTTGGCTCGCTGGGGCATATGATAGTCATAGGACCTAAGCTAGAATTTATTCATGCACATCCACTCACAGAGTCTATGAGTAATCAGTCTGGATTAGTAAGTTTTTCGATACTTTTTCCAGAGGCAGGCTTATATAAACTCTTTATGCAAACGCAGACCAATGGACAAATTAACACGACAGATTACGTGCTTGATATAAAACCCGGAACAGCTAGCATCGATAACCAAGACTCAGGGGCTATTCAACAAACACATTAAGCTACTAGCCAGCTACTGTTTTAATGTCAGAGACCATAGCACTTAAGAACATATCCGCTACGTCCACGGAGGGGCCCGTAGAGGGCGCGTGAAACCATTTAAGATTAGGAGCAGCGTTTACTTCCAATATATACGTACGACCGTCTGGATCGATCATATAGTCTATAGCAGCAAATCTTAAGCAAAATACTCGTGCTATATCAAGCGACAGCTTAGAAAGGTCCTCATCCCAGGATTCTTTAACTATGGAGTTTCTCTCCAAGGGTCTATCAACTGCAACTGATTCGCCGTATTCGCTATGGTGCACGGCGATAACATCGTCATTTAGCACTAGGTAACGCATCTCTTTACCGGCTATATACTTTTCAAAGATGTATCCTCTAAGATTTATACCATTTATATCCGCTATGTTATTTACGATACGTATGTCTTTGGATCCTGCACCTTTCAGAGGTTTTACTATCACGATTCGATGTGTATCTATAAAATTATTTGCTTCATCCATATTTTTTGGGTATGCAAAAGGGATATTCGGCATGTTATTACGCTCAAGTATTAGCCGTGTATGATACTTATTTTTAGCCAAGTCCGCAGTATTATGAGTGTTAAGTGTGCTGCGCGCATGATTTATGTAGCGTTCGCCAGCTGGAGTAGAAATTGTAAATAGGTTATTTGCGATTAACCAAATAGGCTGAAGCCCCATCTTTTGAGCAGACAGGAATAACAGTCCGGCTGTGGCCGTATCGTTTGTTTTAGAAATCATGGGCTAGAGTCCTATTAACTACGAGAGCCGCCGCCGCTTGGTCGGTCTTCTTGTGGTCTTGCTTGGCTGACAGTAAGTTTACGTCCGCCTACATCTTTGTCGTGTAATCCAGCTATTGCAGCTGCGCCTTGATCTTCAGTTTCCATTTCTACGAATCCAAATCCTTTAGACTGTCCGCTATCCCGGTCTTTTATAACCACGGCGCTTACAACCGTACCAAACTCGGCAAACATTTTTTGTAATTCTTCGTCCGTAACGCTGTAGGGCAAACCGCCCGTATATAGTTTCATTGACATAATATATAAACACCTCCTATTAGCTAATATCGCACGCGCACCGTTATCTTCTAGCTTCGCAGATATTTAGCCTTAGAAAAGGACAAATAATGTAAAAAGAGAGTTTCTAGTAACCACTTGCTGTGTATTAGCATACCATAATTTATACAATAGACTTACGTAATGGAGGATGTACTATGAAATTGCAAGGCGTGATGTTAGGTTCGGAAGACCCAGATTTGTTAGGAACTTTTTATACGAAAGTCTTAGGTATGCCCGGGTGGCAGCAAGACCAGTGGTATGGCTACGATGTGGAAGGTGGCAACTTAATGATCGGTCCACATAGTGAAGTTAAGGGTAAAAGCCAAACTCCACAGCGTGTCATCATAAGTTTTGTCACTAAAGACGTACAGACTGAGTTCGCGCGGATCAAAGAGCTGGGAGCTACGGTTGTAGCAGAACCCTACATGCCAAACGCACAGGAAAGCCCGGATACATGGCTCGCAACATTAGCAGACCCAGACGGCAATTACCTTCAACTCTCAACTCCATGGGAAGCATAACTTAAATTTAATTAACTTTTGCTTCTAGAATAGTTAACCTTTGGTCTACTACACTGTGCCGATCTTCTACATGCGCATTGATATCTTCGAGTGCATCAGCTACACCAGCAAAGCCATCACTCATTTTATTTTCTAAATTATTAATCTTCTCCTCTAACCGCATTTCAGACTGGGAGACTGTCGCCTGTATAAACTGTTTTAAATCATCTATTTTGTCTTCGTTCATAAGCACTATATTAGCATACTGATAAAAAAATAGTTTTATATACATAAGGCTCTTAACAAAACGCTACAGAAGATTTATAATAGGGGTAGTCATGTGAGTACTGGGCTATTTACAGCACTTTCCACTTGCAGGCTTATATAAGCTTCTCTCTTAGGACGCATACTTCGGTCACTGCTTATCCTACGTCAATCATAGTTTCCTGCATGCGATATGTAACTGGACGGTTTACTTTATCTATCAGGCAGCTCCTCTCATCAATCCGTTCCAACTGTAAAAATTTCAGTTGACTCTTTTATTTATCATAAACAAGGGGCGCTTATATGTACTACGACGAGGTTAATGTAATTTCTTATTATTTTGTGAATGGTTCTACAAAACGTTGGTTTCCACAGGCGATAGAAATAAACGGCGAACGGTTAAGTTTTTTAAAGACTGGTGTGCAATGTTTAGTAAAAATGGGTGACAGCTTTATAAAAGTATTTAATATGTCCGATCTAACTACTTTATACCGGATTAGCTTTGACCCGATAACTCGCAGTTGGAAACTACTCGGCAAGCGAACACTAGGGGAGGTCTAACATGCAAACGACACTACATTTAATGACAACCGAGCAAATAGCTCGTTGCTGGGCTTTTGCTATAGATAAAAGCCAGGCACAGATAAAGGTTCGCAGTAAGCGTTTGCGAGATAAAAGGGACTGCGTGATTACGGCATGCTCCAAAGAAGCCAGGGCACTAGGCATAAAAGCAGGTATGCGGTACGAAGAAGCAAAGCTACTCATACCAGAACTACGGGTGATGGTATGCAACTGGAAATAAAACACTGGAACGATTACATAGAGGCGCCCGTATCGGTCAAAATGCCTTTTTATGGCGAGGCGTGCTCGGGTTCTAAGAATAGTACGTTTAAAAAAAGTCTTGCAAGCGTATATATAAGAAGCGCTGTACGAGCAATAAAAGTATATAGAACTCATTGAAACTATAATCCACCGGTTTAGGCCGGTGGATTATAGTCACGAAAGCACTTACGGGAACTACTTTATGAGGGTGAGGTTACCAACCACAGGCACTCTCTTCATTTGTCCCTGAATAGCTCCTAAGAGTCCCATAAGCCAGATTACAAAAAAAGCTATTCCGAACGCCCAGCCAATTATTGGTACCCAGACCACTGCACTGACAACAAATGACCCGATAAGGAGTACTACACCTTGGTTTAAATGGAACTTCACGAATGGTGATTTTTTAGCTTCTTCGTTTATAAATGGAATGATGATGAGAATCCCCAGGTAGCAAAGCACTGCGTTCGTCTTGTTTTTTTCTACGTCACTAACAGGTGAATCCACTTTTTTGTCGTCAGCCATAACATCTTCTCCCTGCGGTTAAAATATATGATAGTATCGTATCTTATCGGATTCTTACAATCAACTATTTTCCCAGGAGGTAGTTTGGCAAACCTTGAATACCTATAATAAGCTATATACATGCAACTTTTGGCGCACGAGATTAAACACATACAAACACAGCTCACGTACTTGCGTAAGCTAGAAAAAACTAAAAGTATCCAGATGGTAGAAGCAGGCGAACAATCTACCGAAAACTATATGCATGATGATGCGCCCCAGCAGATTGCCGTAGAGGAAGGCAGGGTTATACAAAGCAGGATCGACGAACTACGCGCTTTCTTGCACGATGCCATTGAGGTTCCTTACCCTGTGTCAAATAAAAAAATCCAGATAGGGCACCGCGTTACTTTTACTATTAATAACCAGAACTTGAGTATCGAAATAGTGGGGTTTCCTAGCAAAGACGCTTCGTCGCACGTGTCCATAGAATCCCCTATAGGTAAAGCCTTTATTGGCAAAAAAGTAGACAACCATTTTGCGATAGGCAAGAACACCTACCATATTACAGACATCGAAACTCCTACATATAATATGTAAAACTTTTTATAAGCGGGTTAGCCGCTTAACCCTAGTATCTTTTGTGCCGGCAAAAGATACCAAAACCTCTTGGGTTAGAAAATCCTGCGTGATGCAGTCGCCGTCGGCTTTACAACTGCCTCAGAAACTCGCTCACTAGTCGTTCACTCGGACATCTTCGACATACTAGTTGTAAACCCAACACTCCTGCTTCAGGCAGGATTTGATACCCAAACCCATGAGACCTAGGACACGGCTACTGCTCGCAGCCGTGGGTTTAAATATAAACAAGTCTTTAGGCCATGGTCCTTGGTTCAGGCTCTGAGCCTCCCCGAGGCTTTCTGGGTTGCTGGTCTTGGCTCGGCGAGGACTAACCTTTAGGCCGACTAGAGGGAGTTCCGCAGGGCACCAAGAATAAAGCTGGATAGGGCCCCGGCGGGTGGTCATTGCCTGTGATTTCTTTGGTTACTTGCTTGTTCATACAAGAAAGTAACTGACGATTAAACGGGTCAGTACGTTTATTATAGTTTTTTTTGGCGACACAAAAATGGAATTGGGAATTAAGCGCTCCAGTGCGCCTAGAGAATAATGGTTAGAAAAATCATGTTGTCTTTCGTCGTTTTCGACTCATCAGAACAAATTCACATTTGCTAAGACAGTAGAACAAGGAGAGTGCGATAGTACGCACGAGCCCGAGGGCGGATCGTTGCGTCAGTAACGCAAACAGTATCCCCCTCGGGCAGCCATAATAACTGATCATCCTTCGATTCGCTGTGCACTTTCGTCTTTTCTTGTTGTACGGTGAATGACGGCTAGTGCGACCATGATTAGGAGGATCGAGCAGACCGAGAACAATGCAGCCCAGGCAAAGCCCAGGGTGCTGACAAATGCTCCGGTAAGTCCTCCTAGTATGGCAAGACTTACGATACCAAATGTCTTCAACATTGTAGTGACTTTCTCCTTGTTCAAGACCGAATCACAAGCTGTGATCGTATATATTTATTACACCATATACATCGTTCTGTCAAATATACCTTGCTATTTATTTTGTTGTATGCTATACTATATTATTATGAATTATCATAACAAATCAGTTGAATACCGCGCATTCCGAACCACCGTGTCCGGCAATATGCTATGTGGCATTGCAAATGTCACTCTACCAATTACTGGCTTGTCTTATGTTATGTAACTTTTTTTAGAAACTGAAACGAGATAAGCCTCCAAAACGGGGGCTTTTTTGATACGAAAAACCGATTTTGGAGACTTTTCTCGCTTCGGAGATACCGGAGCGAAGCCGAAAGCAGGAGGACAAGAACCATGTTCGGACCGATCATGCGTTTAAGCGTTCGAGATCTAGAGATAGAACTCGCTCCGCTACAGCGAGAAGACATGCCGCAGTTTATCACCGGCGGCGGCATGCAGAGCCACACTGTCACCAAGTACCTTGGCAGGCGTAATGCGCTCGTTGTCGAGGACGAGTATGAGTGGTTTGACCGTATCAGGACCGACAAGACCGCTCTCGTTTGGGGTATCTACCTCATCGAGGACGGTCTGCGTACACTGATTGGCTGTACTGGGCTGCACCACATGGGGGAGGGGATCATTCGGCATGCCGTGTCTGGCTGCATGCTTTTTCGTCCAGAGTACTGGGGCAAGGGGATCATGGGCGCATCGCATCGGGCACGAACCTGGTACGGTTTTACGCACATAGAGGCCCCCTTGGTACAGCTCAGGTCGGCGGTGTGCGAGCCAAATCAGGCTAGCCAGAAAGCACTCGAAAGAGTTGGTTATGTTCCGTTGTTTACGGAGCGCAATGATGGATTTGTTGATGGAAGATATGTTTCCAAGACGAGTCTGGATTGCATCAACCCCCTCGAGCCGTTCTGGACAAGCTGGTGGCACGGAGACCCCATCCCCGAAACCTACGTACAAGCGCGCCAGCGCACGGTTGACGCCATGCAGTGGGCGCAGCAAAACGTCCGCTTCGGCTAGGTGACCATGGAGGCGGGTGTGCGGCATTTTTTGTCCGCACCCCGCCTCCTTTTTTATACAAAAAACTCGCCTAGATAGACGAGTTTTGAATAAAGTTCTTGAAGACTCTCGGCAGAGTCATGAATTATTGATCGCCGGTGAGGGTGGACGTGTCTTAGGGAACTTCCCGTCAACACGCCCACCCGGAGACGGCGATCCCCTTTTCACCGATCCACTGACCAACTTTAATGTTGGCACACAGAGAAGGTCAGCGAATGCCCAGAACGAAGTGCTCGTGGCGCCTCCTAGTGCTGCCTGACCGACGGAGCAAGGGTCGGGAAGTCCGGGGACATGCCGGGCTTGGTGGGGGCGGGCCAGGTGGCGGTGCGGACTCGACGGTAGCTAAGGTCGATCTCGGTGGGCAGCTTGCTTGCGAGCAGCCCGGTTCGGGTACGCATATTGTGATTTGCCTCCAGTGGCTGTAAGGAAAACCTGCGACCGTAGTCAAAGGTTCTTGTCGGACAGCCGTTCCGACGAGATCTTGGTGATCAAAAATTCAATATATTACCGAGAGGTGCGGTGTTAAGCGCGAAAAACGAGATCAATAACGACCTGCAAGCTTTTCTGCTTTCTTATCACTTGTCAGAAATTTTACACCACCTTTTGCATAATGCAATAGCTTTTTTTACTATTTTGCAGTTTTATGATTAAGAAATACACTTACATCTCAGGAATTGAGTTAAACTTCAATACATATCACTCATTTATTACACATAATAAAAAACTCGTCTAGCTGGACGAGTAAAAAAATATTCATGAATGCTCTCGGTAGAGCAAAATAAGATCTGCGGCGCGGGCGGACGCGCATAGGACATTGAGTCACTCCTGGAACCCTCGAAGAGGGCGCATGATGTGGGGCTCGTGCCTTTGCGCGTCCGCCGTAACCGGGTCGAGGGATAGGACAGATGGCGTCACAGCAGAAACGAGTTCTGCCAACGCCGGACGGTGCCGACCTAGCTGACGATGACGGCCGGGGAGGCCGTCGAGCCGTGGTCCTGGAAGTGCACGGCCGCCGTCTGGCTGGTGTCGGCGAAGTTGTGCTGGAAGGTGGTGGGGGCGCGCTGGGCGCCTCGTGTCACCGGGATGGTCTGCATGATGCTGGCTCTCCTTTTGGTTGTCCGTGTGGACCGGGGGTGGCACTGGCGCTGCATAATCCTGCATGGCTTACAGGCGTCTGCTCAGTCGGTTGCCGAACCGAAAGATCTAGTTGTTACCGAGAGGTACTGCGCAAAGGAGCGCATCGAGAGATTTAACTCTCAGACCGCTCAGCTTTACACTTAAAGACTAATATACACCTTCTTTTATAAAATTCAATAGCTTTTTTTACTTTTTACTGTTTTATGGTTAAAAATAGTCTTTGCTATATGTAGTCTTACGTTCTACAAGCCAATCGCCCTTAGCATCTACCATCTCGACTTCTCTAAGCGCACTGGCGCGCTTAACCGCCACATACTTTTGTA
>JBBSJF010000020.1:0-14429 GCA_038257495.1 Saccharimonadales bacterium (SeqCode)
CTACCTCCTCATCTCGCAAACGTATACTTGAGGTCAAGCATTACACCCACTAGCAAAGGTTCAGATGTAGTACCCTCACAGAGATATCATGGCTCTCATTTGAGACTCGTATACTCACATTCCCCACGATAAGTTAATTATTAAAGCCAGCCTAAGCCTTTTATAAGCCTACCTAAGCTTAATTTCAAACTCGCCCGGCTCTTTATTTTTTGTGTCCGCTGCTGGAGCCTTCTTTACACTAGGTGGCTGAACACTGATTGGTTCAGGTGCTCGAGCTGGGTGCTGATTGTTTGATGTTGCCGAGGAGCTCTCTTCGGATGATTTTTTACGTTTACCACGGCGGGTTCGTTTTTTCTTTGGAGCCGCTTCGGCTAACGAATCAGGTGTTGCTGCTGTAGCACTTGACGAGGGTGGTAATACAACATTAGTCAATGGCACGAGCATGGTGTTGGGCTTACGTGGCGTATTAGACACTGGATCAGCGGCTTGAGAACGGTGCCTAGTATCTTGTTTTTGCGGCGGCGGTCCCGTGTTCTTTTTATCTGCCGTAAGATAGCGCGACTCTATGTAGGCTTCTACAGCTTGTTTGTCGGCAGCATACAGCGCTCGGCTGCGCTTAATAATGTGTGTCGAGAAATCATTTTGGGCATTTATTTCTGGCAGTACCAGTTCGTACCCAGAAAAAGCTTGGGCCTTTTCGCCGTGGATAGACATGCTAATAACAAAGTGCCGGTTGTTCATGTGTATCAGATCTTGGTCAGTAAATACTGGCTCAAAGTATCGAACCATGGTTTTGGCATCGTCCGCTCCCATGCGCAGCGCTATGGTAGTACCAACGTTCCCAAACACTGCGTCGCGCACTGTGTCTTGCATTTGTGCGGTGTACTGATTGGCTACGGTCAGATTAAGCCCATATTTTCGAGCTTCGCTCAGAATAGTCGCGAAACTATCTGTGGCAAAATTTTGGAACTCATCTACATATAAATAAAACGGCTTCCGGTCCTCGACATTAGCAATATCAGCCCGGCTCATAGCCGCTAGCTGCACTTTAGTAACCAGTAGAGCACCCAAAATAGCCGCGTTGTCCTCGCCGAGTAAACCCTTAGACAAGTTAACAATAAAAATCTTGCCCTCATCCATCATCTGACGGATATTAAAACTACACTTTGGCTGCCCGATTACGTTACGGATCACCGGATTAGCCGTAAATGCCCCGACTTTGTTGAGGATAGGCGCTACGGCTTCGGCGGCGAATTTGTTGTCCCAGCTCGCAAACTCTACTGTCCAGAAATTTTTAACCACACTATCGGTTATATAGCCCTCGACCTCTTTTCTAAACGGCTTGTCGGTCAGGATACGCACGATATCGATCATGGTCGCATCGGGGTAGTCAAGTAGGGCAAGAATACTATAGCGCAAGATGTATTCTAAGCGAGGCCCCCAACTATTTTCAAACATACGCTTTAATACGCCGACAAGCTCGGAGCTCACGTGGTTTTTAAAAGCTGGGTCAACTACTTCGAGCGGATTAAAACCAATGGGGAACTCACGGTCGGCGGGGTTAAAGTACACAACATCTTCTAAGCGGTTTTGCGGGATACGCTGCAAGGTATGGATCGCAAAGTCGCCGTGTGGGTCTATGACCGCAAAGCCATATGGGCTATACATATCCGAAATAGTAATAAGCTCGAGCATACCAGACTTTCCTGTACCGGTTTGACCCAAAATATACACGTGTCGAGAACGGTCGTAACGAGGCAAACCAAACATAGTGTTCGTGCCCCGGAAGTTGGTAACAGCGATCGGGCTGATCTCGGTGCTATCTTCAAAAACGACTGGTAAGTTAGCTGGTGGCTCAGCTGTTTTTGTGCTTGCCCAGCGAATACTAGGGGTTTCTACATTGGTATGAGGTAAGTGATAGATACTAGCAACTTCCTCGATATTTAGCACAAAAGATTTTTTGGGGAATGCACGGTTTTGGTACGCTTCTATATGCTTGAGATCTTGAGAAGGTGAGCGCATCTCAAAGCCGTTAAGATAGGTGGCATGGAACTGCTTAAAACTTGAGACAACGCCTTTTAGTTTCATGTCTGCACCGTGCAACGATGCGTTACCACGGTACACTAAGCGTATAGCGGTTTCATAAACCAGCTTTTGGCTTTTGGTTTCGGCTGCTGATGCCCTGGCGCTATCGTGTTCGCTTGGTGCGCCACCGGCAGCTTTTTCGCCTGGAGGCGCCCATAGTATTGATAACCCCATATTCCCGCCAGATGCAGTACGTCCCTTGAGATTGGACATATAGCGCTCACTCTTTTTGTGCCAGCCATTAGATGCCGGACGCACGAGCAGTTGCAACCATAACTCCTCATGTTCCTCTAGCTGGGCTAGGCTAGCCGTTATAGCTGCTAACGGATCTACCTCAAAGCTCGGGAAGGTCTTAATGGGCAAACATTCGTTAGCCGAAAGCTTGAGCTCCGTGCTTAATGTAGTTGTGTATGTCCGTGGCTCGCGCGCATAATCTGTAACTTCCGAAATTTGGACTGACGGATATTGAGCATAGATTTGCTCCTCGACATAGCCTGTAAGATCTCTGGGTACCCATACGTAGAAGCCTATCTGTCTGTCTTGCACGGCAATTTCCAGACCAATATGCCGTCGATCAGCCCGACTTAATAAACCAGCCACACGCCGATATAAAAGCCCATGCAAGCTAGCGAGCATTTGCTCTGCCGCTAATTCCTTCTTGTCGTTGGTACGAGGAACTTGCAATAGCAAAACAGTGCTATTAACAAATTGCTCAGCCGAAGAAGTAGAACTCATAGTAACTCTAATTTATCCTATTCATACATTTTTATACTAATCTTGTGGTTGCCAAATTATTCTAGCATCTTCTCATCTTACCTAGAGGATAGACTATGGTAAATCACTATTATATCTTCACAACAGCATAGTGTAGACAATAAGATGAACCAGGTAATTATATTGTAACCCATAAAAACGCCAGCTAGTGTTATACTTATGCTTAATATGTTGGACGATATCCGACCACCAAAACAAAAAGTTACCACCAGCAACTCGGACAACAACGAGATAATTGATAATATCCTACCTGAGGTTAGCGAAAAAATTGAATCTGCTCCTGAATCTATGCCAGTTTTAGGCGAGGAACCATACGCAGCTAATGATCAAAAAATGGAACTTAGTATTAACAAGCCAAAAAAACATTGGTTAGGCGCGCTAACACCCCTAGGGCTTCGTACACGCATATTAATGGCAGCGGCTCTTGTGTTGGTTACGCTGGGCTGTATAGGATCATATGTAACGTTAAAAAAAGCAGCCTACTACAAGGAACCAATTATAGCCAAGCCCACGTATGAAAAACCCGTTCCGCCCAAACCGAGCATAGAAGCATCCAGACTCACGGGATTACCCGTAGCTCCCGAGGTGAACCTTCGCCCGGTCTTAGGAGTAATGGTAGAGAACAGCCCTGATGCTCGACCCCAGAGTGGCATAAAAGAAGCAGGTCTTGTCTTCGAAGCAATCGCAGAAGGTGGCATAACCCGTTTTGCACTGATGTACCAGGACACAACTGCAGAACGCATAGGTCCTATACGGAGCGTTCGTCCTTATTATCTTGATTGGTACGCACCTTTCCAGGCAGGCGTAGCTCATGTGGGGGGTAGCGGTGACGCTTTGGCACAACTCCGAGGAGACCCTAGCCTTAGAGATCTAGACCAATTTTCTAATAGCGGGGCCTACAGCCGTATTAAAGAACGGTTTGCACCACACAATGTCTATAGCTCTACCCCTAGGCTTGTGGATCTTATGAAATCAAAAGGTTATACCTCGAGTGAATTTACTAGTATCGCACGCAGCGAAAAAGAAGCTCCACTGGAAATACCAACAGCAAGTGTGATAGACCTAGGTATTTCTGGGCCTCTATACAATGTCCATTACGAATATGACAAAGCGGCAAATACGTACAAACGTAGCGAGGGTGGAAGACCCCACACTGATGAGCCAAGTGGAGCACAACTCACTCCAAAAATTGTTGTAGCCCTAGTAATCCCTTACGGTATAGCACCTAACCGCGTTAATAGCTTTTATAATACGAGCGGGCAAGGCAAGGTATACGTCTTTCAAAACGGGACCGCCATTCAAGGAACTTGGCAGAAAACTGACAGAAAAAGCCAATATGTATTCAAAAGAGATGACGGCACGCCTTTAGAATTAAGTACCGGACAAACGTGGTTTACGGCTGTAAGCGATGCGGGCAAAGTAACATATAGATGAGCTCAATAGACTATTTGCATAAATATCGTACCCAACTAGGGGTTTATGTATTCTTTACTACTATAGTAGCTGTGGGTTTTACGGCACTATCGTATGCATATATAAGTAACTATACGCGCCTCGATGCATCAATATGTCTCATAATTTCCGCAGCCACAGGAGGGATATTCTCGATAATAGGTTCTATACTGTCAGCACGTTATGCTTCCGTGCCTTTAAAGATTTTACAGCAAGTGGTATTGCACGCTGCTGGCGGACCATCGACTTTAGGACCGCCTAATCTTGAAACGGTACACGTTGGAAAAGAATTAGTCAGCGATTTAGCTCATTATATTTTTCAGTTTGCGAGTAATCTTCCGATATTAGACACTTCAACAGTAGCCTCGAATATATTGGACCAAATATCTATCCCTATTATCGGTATCGATTCTACCCAAACCATACTCACAGCCAACATCGCTGCTGCCCAGTATGTTGAAAAGAATCAAAATGAGCTTATCGGCTCTAAGTTATACGACTGCTTTCATTTGGAATTTACTAGTGACAATACCTTCGAAAATTGGTTGACTAAGGCGCATAGCAAAATAACCGATACTTCCCAATGGGAAAGGGTACGCCTAGAGCGTGAAGGGCAGAAGCCTTTGCAATGCGACCTAGCAGCTAGCTTTAGCAAAGGGAACCAGAGTGGCATAGAAACAACGATGGCCCTGTTTGATCATACTGAAAAATACAATCAAATCGACAACGACTTGACCTTTATTTCCATAGCCGTACACGAACTTCGAACGCCACTGACTATCATGCGGGGGTATGTAGAAATATTTGAAGACGAGCTGGGTCCAACGCTCAATCCTGAAATGAAAGCATTTATGCAAAAAATGAATGCCAGCGCAGAGCAGCTGACGGGTTTTGTAAGTAATATTCTCAACGTAGCTCGGATAGAAGAAAACCAGTTATCTTTCTCGCTAGAAGAACAAGACTGGACAAAAATCGTGTCATCTGCAGTCGACGACATGACATTACGTGCAAATGTCCGTGGGAAAAAGATAGAGGCTACGATTGCGCCAAATATACCGAGCGTGGGCGTAGATAAAGTAAGTATTTACGAAGTAATAACTAACTTACTCGATAACGCAATTAAATATAGCGGTCAATCCGAAAAAATACTTGTTAATGTCATGGTAAACAAAGAAGGTTTTGTAGAAACGCACATACAGGACTTTGGCTTAGGTATACCAGCCTCTGTAGCATCTACGCTCTTCGAAAAATATGCACGAAACCACCGTAATAAAGGACAAATAGCCGGTACAGGACTTGGATTATATTTGAGTAAAGCTATCGTTAAAGCCCATGACGGTAACATATGGCTCACAAGCACCGAAGGGGAAGGAACAACCTTTGGTTTTACGGTGGTGCCCTTCGCAAAACTTAAAGCCGATCAAAAGATAAGTGGCAGTCAAGAAATTACACGTAGCGCTCATGGCTGGATCAAGAACCACTCCATGTATAGAAGATAGGATCCTAGCTTTGTTGATCGCAGACGAGTGGATTATAGAATAGAAAAACTATACCTGTTAAACTGAGTCTATGGATAAAACTACTACCGTTAAAAAAATACTGTGCGTCGAAGACGAAAATTTTATTAGCGAACTATACGTTCGTGCTCTCAATAAGGCAGGTTACGAAGTAACTGTTGCATCCGATGGAGCTGAAGCACTAAAACAAGCGCAAACCGATATATACGACATTATTCTTTTAGACATAATGCTACCTGGTATGCTCGGCACCGAAGTACTACGAACGCTAAGAGACCCAAGCAAAACCCCTAACTTGCATAGCAAAATTATTATTACCACTAACCTGGAACAAAAAGAAGAGTCCCGTCGCCAGATAGAACTCATGGCAGATGGCTACCTGATTAAGGCGGCCATGACCCCCAAGGAAATGGTCGAATTTGTAAAACAAATCGAAATTTAATAAGGTAATTTTTTACTTGGTTAACTTGATAAGAACGGACTTGAACCAGATTAAGCGGAATTAATATCTAGCCTTGAGCTAGGTAAACAGCACCCGTTGGACATTCAGTACCAAGTTGGTTAGGATTTATCACATGCAATACCGTTTCGCCAGTCGTTAGCTGACCAATTTCTTGTACTTTACCGTCCACTCTACAAGTATCACCATAGGTAAGTTTTATAGTTTTATTGGTATAAACCTGCTTAACTGGTTTAGCATTTACTAGGTCAACCCAATCCCCACTACCCTTAACTGGTTCATCAACTGGATCTGACATACCACCTACTTGGTCCGTTACTTCCTTACGGCGTTGTGCAAATGCTTGATAAGCCTCGTTTTGAGCATTAACTTGAGCTGGCGACAGGTCTATTTCAGCCCCATCAGGACATTCGGTACCTAGTGCGTCTTTATTCTTATAAACAACACCACTACCTTTAAGTACTAGCCTTGAGCCTCTAACAATCATACACTCATCACCTGAATTTAGTTATCGGTCTGCATTAACATAATGCTGTGTAACAGGTTTTGTAACGTATACCCATTGGTCGTCTCCAACACGTAAGGTATTTTCTGGGCTATTATTACCACAACCTGCTACAAATGCAGTGGCAGATAGTCCAACAGCCATAAGCTTGCTTCTAAATCTCATAATGTCATTATAGCACACGTTTACTAATATGTCAAGTATGGTTGCTTAGACCGGTTGAGGTACACCCATCAAACTCGCTTGCAAATTTAAAGCCCTAAAAATCTGGTGAATCGGGTAATAGTTCGGGTCGTAACGTCGGCAATAAAAAAGACAGCAACTACTATGCGTGAGTTACTGAATCAAGACATTGAAAATATCTGCCGAAAAAACTGATTTGGTGATCTCACCGGGAATCGAACCCGGATTGCCGGGATGAGAACCCGATTTCCTAACCGTTAGAAGATGAGACCATATTTATAAACCTTAGTTGCGAAATTGTAGCATAACAGATTGAATTCGTCTATCAGCGCACTATCTAAATCCAGCCAAAATAAGGTATACTACATTGAAAGCATAAGGGTATTATTAGATGGGCACCATCAAATTTACACATGAAAGATGGTTAAATATATACCGGTACGCTACTACCGGTATTCAACTCATATTTATTGCATTAAATATTTATAGCATTGTAAATCCTAGCGCACGTTTTTCTATTGGTACAACCGAACTAGCGCCTTATATTCTAGCTTTGAGTTTGGTGCACATAATTTACTTTACACTTATTTTTAATACTGTTGCGCGACAAAGTATCCGCTTGGCTACCGTGATTATTGTATGCCTTATAAGTATTAGCCTTATAAGTATTATCCATGCTACAGGACAAATGCACTCGTATTGGTTAATAGGCTGGGGTTTGCTATGTGTCCTAAGCGGTATGTTTGGCATATATATTGCTACAGGGACAAGTCTACTTATGGCGGCATACGTGATCTTTCTCATCGTATCTGGAAACTATTCATACGTGGTTGTCGAAGAGATTTCAGTAGCTATTGCGACGTTCATACTATGCACATTAAGTTGGCTAATCTGGCGTAAAACATTCGTAGATCCGGACAACCTAGTTATCCAAGAACTCACAGGTAAACTTATAAGCAAAGAGCAACAATCTACTATACTAATCCAAGCTATTACGGATGGCATAATAGTAACCAACACAAAAGGTAAGATTAGCCTGATGAACCCGGCTGCTGCTAATTTGACCGAGTGGTCAGTAAATGAAGCACTCGGCTTAGATGCGCATATTGTAGCTAAATTGCGCGAGCAAGATAAAACTGAAATACCAGAATCAGAAAGTCCTTTTACAAAAGTTTTAGTAAACAAAAGGGCAGTTACCGAAACATATCAACTACTTGGTCGCGAAGGTAGCACACGCACAGTGTCCTTGGCTATATCGCCTGTCATTATAGACAAAACCGACGAGCTAACAGGCGCCGTGGCGGTTTTACGTGATGTGAGCGCGGCATATGCAGAAGAGGCGCGCAGGGCAGATTTTATTAGCACCGCTAGCCACGAAATGCGTACGCCCGTAGCAGCCATCGAGGGCTATTTAGCTCTCGCATTAAATGAGAAGATAAGCAATATCGACCTAAAGGCACGGTCTTACCTTGAAAAAGCCCAATCCAGCACTCGGCATTTAGGCAAACTTTTCCAAGACCTTTTAACAAGTGCCAAGGCTGAGGACGGAAGGCTCACGAGCCATCCTGGGGTCGTCGAAATGGGAACCTTTATGGAACAACTAAGCGAAGACCTGAAGTTTTCTGCAGAAAAGAAAGGGCTACATACGGAATTTGTCATAGGTACGGCAGGCAGTACTACGAACGCCACTAACCATAGTAATGTAAGACCACTGTATTACATTACGGTAGACCCAGACAGACTAAGGGAGGTTATTACCAATATATTCGATAATGCGGTTAAATATACCGATAGTGGCAAGATCAGCTTAGGCCTAACCGGAGATGCCAGAGTAGTACAAATACGCATGACCGATACGGGTCCTGGTATACCGGCAGACGACATACCTCATCTATTCCAAAAATTTTACCGCGTAGATAACTCCTCCACTCGTACTACAGGTGGCACAGGACTAGGTCTTTTTATCTGCCGCAAGATAGTTGAGCTTTATAAAGGGCAGATATGGGTAGAAAGTCAGATCGGACAGGGAAGTACTTTTTTTGTTAACTTCCCCCGTATGGATTCAGTGGAGGCCATAAAGCTACAGGGCGAGCAAATACAGAAAGCTTCTCGCACACTACCAACCATAACATGATATAATTTTCGGGAGTAACCATGAGCACTACATCCACTAATAGGAGCAAAATATAGTATGTCAAAAATAATGCTCGTCGAGGACGATAATAACCTCCGAGAAATATATGAAGCTCGCTTACAAGCCGAAGGATACGAGATCGTAAGTGCCCGCGACGGTGAAGAAGCGCTAGCGCTTGCCGTCAAAGAACGTCCAGATCTTATTATATCCGATGTAATGATGCCCAAAATAAGTGGTTTTGACATGCTAGATATTTTGCGCTCAACCCCCGAAACTCAAGATACAAAAGTCATAATGATGACCGCTCTAAGCCAAGCAGAAGATAAAGCTCGCGCAGACCAATTAGGCGCAGACAGGTATTTAGTAAAATCCCAGGTAACACTCGAAGATGTCGCCAAAGTAGCAGGCGAAGTACTGAATGGTATACCCCAAGGAAGTTCAGCATCGGTTGAGGCGACGACTCCCATTGCAATGGCTAGCGCATCCGTAGCACCTAGCCCCATAGCTCCAATGCCTACGCCAATATCTACTACTCAGCCATCAGTGCCTATATCTTCTTCCCAGGTTACGCACTCTACTCCTCCAATGCCTAACCCCGTAGCTCAAACTCCCATTGCTCCAATGCCTACCCCTGCGCCCGCCACTAAAACAGATCCTGTCGCTATGCCACATACTTCTGGTAATGGCTCTAACTCTCCCGCACCAGTTGCAGCACAGTCTACGACTGACGAACAGACTGTCGTACAAAGCCAGATTAATAATTTTGTTGCTACCGATGCCCCTAAGCCACCGCAAGCAGAATCACCAACTAGTACTGTAGCACCCTCCTCGCCCCAGGAAGTAAAACCTACAACTGCGGTCAACCCTAACCAGGACGCGGCTCGTATGGTAAACGATACAATTAATAAAAATAACCAAACTGTTCCAGAAGCGCCAAGTAGCCGAAAAAAAGTCATAGAACCGCTTAACGACATAGACGCCGGACCTACTCTCGACGATCTTCTTGTTAAGGAGAATGCGGATAAAGGCGTAGTGCCACCAGTGACTGGCACCATCTTTACGGGTGACGGTACTATAGTCGCTCCAGCAGTGGCACAAGACACCACCGACACGAACTACCTAACGCCACCGCCCACCCCAGGTAGCACCGTGGATCCGAATAGTATAGCCCTTTAACAATAGGTTACACTATAAAAATGAGGATAAACAAATACATTGCCTCCGCCACGGGTATGAGTAGACGCAGGGCAGATGATGCTATTGCAGGAAACAGAGTACTTATAAATTCAAGGCCACCCTTGATGGGACAAAAGGTATTAGGCGAAGATTTGGTGACTCTTGACGGTCAAAGTATTACACCCGATGTCAATAATACTACCATCATGCTACATAAGCCCCTCGGATATGTCTGCAGCCGCGATGGGCAAGGCAATAAAACTATATACGAGCTTATTCCACCAGAACTTCATCATCTAAAACCCGTAGGTAGACTCGATATGGAATCCTCTGGTTTATTATTATTAACCAATGACGGCGATTACGCGCATAGACTGACTCATCCCCGTTATAAAAAAACTAAAATTTATACGATAGCCCTCGATAAACCCCTTAATGCTTCAGATCATCAGAAGATAGAACAGGGAATTAAATTAGAAGACGGTGTAAGCAGCCTCCTTCTAAAGGCTCATACAGGGGGTGAATATACTTGGCAAGTGACCATGCATGAAGGTCGCAACCGCCAAATCCGCCGCACGTTCGCAGCCCTGGGATACACGGTCATAAAACTTCACCGCACACAGTTCGGCGAGTACTCTCTTGGTGAACTTGCACCTGGTGTAACTATTGTTGTGTAACTATTTTCTATAAGCTACTATTGATAGATGATTGAGAGATTTAAAAGAGGAGCCCAAAGTAGGGACGACCTGCGGCTTAGTCTCGTACGCAAAGTGTCTCAGGAAGGGTGGTTCCAAGAATCAGCCAATAGATGGGTACCACGGGATCCAAATGCACTAGGTCTACTGGCAGGAGCTGGTAACAGCTGTCCTGGAGAAACAGAATTTTGCAAGAGTATATGCTATGCAAAGAATTCAGAGAATGGCTCTGGAGTCAGGGAACTAGTTGCTAAAAATTTGGCATTACTTCGTGAAGCAGAAGATATACATGCCATGAAAGCCCTACTGGTGGATATGATTGGTAGGTATGTTGCCGAATCCCAAAGAATTGGAATTGCATCTAACGATCACGTATTCCGTATACATTGGGATGGAGACTTCTTCTCGGAGGACTACGCTAGAGCCTGGAAAATGTCGATGGCAGAATTTCCTGATGTCTTATTTTGGGTATATACTCGCTCGTTTGTCGAGCCAGTAGATGTCGTGCCAGAATTATATGGAATTCCAAATCTTGCTCTGTATCTAAGTGTGGACGAATATAATGTAGACGCTGCATACGAACTTCGTAATGGAAATTACCCTGATTTACGTTTTGCTTTTTGCGCAGAAGATTACAGACGAGCTCGAGCATTAGACAGAGAAAGAGCCGGTATAATCTGCCCAGAAAATATAGGAAGATTGGCACTCATGGAAAACGGCATGGGAGCCTGCGTAACATGCGGTATATGTCCTCAAGCCAGAAGAGATATTTATTTTTCTACATCCCATGTCGAGGACAGCTTACACGGCCAAGAAGTGCTGCCAATTTCTGATTTTTCACGAACGCCTGTTGAGTTTATCAAAAAAAGGAAGACTGAACACCCTGGATGAACGACATAAAGTCCATGGAACAAAGGTGGGGATGTACTGATCCTTTACGCATCAGCGATAAGATGCTCGATCTGCTGCTGCTACAAGTAGAGGAGAAGGGTCCTATCATCACCCTCGAAGGAGAGCTTTTACCACCGCTACTGATTTCAGAGCTGGATTACGCGGCAGTAGTGGATATTTGTTCGAACCCGACACTCCTGCATCCTGAGGCTCCAGTGCCACTGGCACATGTCGAAGCAATACACATTAACCCTTTATTGGGTTGCTGGGAGCTACCAAGATACAAAGACAAGAAAAAGAGGGCTAGATATCCTATTATTACATGTAGTAGCATTGATGCTAAGAACGAGGGTGCCCACAGGGTGTTCTACAGACAGCTGGTAGAACCCATACCAGCGGGACTATTTATAGATCATCGATGCAATAATAAGAATTGTTGCTACCCTAGACATGTCGAGCCCACTACGCATGCAGTAAATAACCAAAGAGGGCATCAAGATAGAAAGAACCGCCGTGCTCCTACTTTATGGCAACAACAACCAACTCCGAATAATCTAAATATCAGCAAATAAAGACTGATCATCCCTAGGAATAGCATCAATCTCGACTAAGCTAGAGAGGGCAGCACTAGCTCCATAAGCAGCTAGCTTTGTATCCGGGTTTTTCGCAATATCAGCGAGAAGTTCTATTTGTGTTGCGGAAGATGCATACATTCGTTGCACTGGCTGTTCCCGAATAGCTGCTTGTATTTCTGGAGAAAATCCTGCATATACGTGAGCTACCGTTGCTATGATACCCACCTGACGAACACAATCCTGAACAACAGCCTTCATTCTTCTACGCGCAGCATCGATCTCTTGGTCTCGCCGCGCTTCATCGTTCATGATCGGTAATTCATGGGTACCATATAAACAACGCACCTGCATGCCGATATATGTCGCTGCAGTTTTGGCACTCATTTTAGAACGCTGGATATGCAGTAGGTGTTCTCGTAATACTGCTTCAATCTTTAATGACAAGTACGTTTCGTCTACTTCTATAAGCGACAATGCTATCCTGACGTCTTCGTCCGACATGGCACCAATGCTGACCATTTCGCTTGCTTCGTGCTCAGCACGCGAATATACTTGATTTTTTTCGTGGGCGCTAACTGCTGGAATAAGCCTAGAAAGTTGTACGGCTGTGGCATAGCTAAGATGTCTTTGTACCACAAGCTCTTGGATGTTTGCAGGCAATTCGCAGAAGCGCAGTGCATCTCTCGCTTGTTCTACGCTCAGACCACTTTCGCGAGCAAAAACAGCTTTGTTAGGATACATACCAGATGCTCTTCCAAGCTTATACACTTGGTTGAGTCCACGAGCAAAAGCCACCGGCGAAGGTCGATTATGTAAATTTTCTGCTGTTTGAACCTGGACAGCCTCACGGAAAGAAGGATTATCTGAAATTTTTGTGGGGATAGCCTCTAATTGAGCTGCACAGCCGGCAATAAGTCTTCTGTGTCCATAGATTACTACCAAACATGTACCATCTTCCAAGGGAACTAACTCATCTGGATCTTTAGGTTCTCGCTCTGGATATGCACGGTTGTTGAGCCCTAAATAATCCTTCGCGGTATCAAGAGGCCACCTAGCAACGCGTATTGGTTGTTCTATGCCTAGTGTTCTTATAGAACTCACAAGTTCTGTCAGGTTGCCAAAATCTTCGTCTGGTCTAACCTGTAGAGCAATGTTAATCATACTTGCAGGAACATCAAATGTTTTATGCCGCTCAGGGGTACTGAAAAGCTCTTCATTTGGCATACGCTCTTTGATTTTTGGCATATCCCCAAGAATACGCACTCTTTTTTGTGTAGCCACAATATTTACCCTCTATCTTACGTGTATAGTACGCTACACATGGGGGGTTGTCTATTGTAATAAGCACTACCACTGATATAAAAATTCCTATGATATTACAGATATAACAGTAGCAATTTATACAACATCGTGTTATAATTTACATATTATGAGTTCGAACAAAACAGGAATCGTCGCCATCGTTGGTCGGGCAAACGTGGGCAAGAGCAGCCTTTTTAACGCGATATTAGAGCGTAGAGAGGCTATTATTGCAGACGAGCCCGGAACGACCCGCGATAGCATTATGGCTAAAGCCAGCTATTACGATCGCGATTTTTGGCTGGTAGACACGGCAGGCATGAAAGACGCGGCAGACGAGTTCGAATTTACTATCCAGGAGCAGATTTTGCAGGCAGCAGAAGCTGCAGATATCATTATGGTGATAGTAGAGGCGGACATACCTATTACCGAAGAAGACCGTCGCGTCGCAAAGCTGGCATTAAAAAGTAAAAAACCTGTGGTATTAGTCGTCAATAAGATAGACAAAAATAAAAAAGTAGATCTAGACGAATACCTGCGTCTTGGTATAAAACCCGTTTTTGGCGTGAGTACTACCCAGCGAAGTGGCATAGAAGAACTACTCGAATCGATAACTGCTAAATTACCTCCGGCACATATCACAGAAGCGGATGACCGCATTAGGGTTGCACTTCTTGGGCGAC
>JBBSJF010000021.1:0-14096 GCA_038257495.1 Saccharimonadales bacterium (SeqCode)
AATTTAGTCTTTGTAGCGATATTGTTACTACGTGGGCAAAAGAAAAATGCAGATACTGCCACCCTACTCATAAAAGACGATATTAACACACTGAACTCGAGCGTTGGTGCGCTTAGGGATGGTCTGCGCAACCAACTCGACGAGAAGTTGAATCAAAATAGTAGGCAGATGGTAGCTCAATTTGCAGAGAGCGCAAAAATTATCAAAGATGTTACGCAAAAATTGACGGAACTCGATAAAACCAATCAACAAGTCGGCGATATCGCTAATGAGCTTAAAACGCTTCAAAACGTACTGAGCAATCCAAAACAGCGCGGCGTACTGGGCGAATATTATTTGCAATCGGTACTAGAGAATGTGCTGCCGCCAGACCGGTTTAGCCTGCAGTACAAGTTTAAAGATGGCGACATCGTAGATGCTGCTATATTTTTGCAAGATAAAAAAATCCTTCCCGTTGATAGTAAGTTTAGCTTGGAAAATTATAATCGCTTAATCGAAGAAAAAGATGCGGTTAGCAGGGAGAGGATTGTAAAAGTTTTTAGATCGGATCTTAAGAATCGTATCGATGAGACAGCAAAATATATACGTCCGAGCGAGAACACGATGGACTTTGCCTTTATGTTTATCCCGAGCGAAGCGATATATTACGACTTACTAATAAATAAAGTAGGCACGACAGGTACGAGTGCTAGGGACTTACTAGAATACGCCTTCCGGGATAAAAAAGTTATTATCGTGAGCCCGACTAGCTTTATGGCATACCTACAAACAGTATTACAGGGTTTGCGAAGTCTGCAGATAGAAGATACGGCTAAAGAAATTCAGCTGCGGGTAGGGCAGCTCGGACAGCATATAGGAGCATACGAAGTTTATATGCAAAAGCTTGGCAACTCGCTCGGAACCACCGTAAATCATTACAATGCCGCTCATAAAGAACTTAAAAAAATAGATAAGGACGTCGTTAGAATAGCCGACGTGAGCCCAGGTATTGAACCGTTATTATTAGACCGCCCGATAGACGACAATGAGTAAAAATATTGGTATACTCCTCACTTATGAAGAAACCACGAGCACAGGATGATTTTTACCAGTATATAAACGGCGAGTGGCTTAATAAACAAACAATACCTGCCGACCAGACAAGCTATGGAAATGTAAGTATATTGCGAAAAGCGGTTTCCAACCAGCTTGCCGAAATCATAGACGAGCAAAAAGGCAAAAATAACCACATTGCACTACTAGCAAGCTTAGACAAAAAGAAAGATTATAGCTCCAGGCTTAATTCAGTTATTGAGCTGACAGTGGGTATTCAAAGCGCACAAACTGCAGAAGAGTTTGCTTTTGCGCTTGGTAAGCTTCATGCAAAAGGCCTGGGAGCGTTATGGGATATATATATTGATGTCGACGAACTTGATCCAGATACGCAGCTACTTAGGACGTATCAGAGTGGATTATCTTTAGGCGACAAGGATCGGTATACGCTAGTTGCCGACTCATCCCTAAGAAGTGCGTACAGGCAATATCTAAAAGAACTAGCCGCTCTACCTGAATTAAAAACATTATCACTAGATCATGGCGAGGTATGGAAGTTCGAACTAGCTTTAGCGGAAGCTTCATTTTCGACTATAGAAAATCGAGATTTACCAAAGCTATATAACGTGTACAAGCTAGCGGATTGGAAGAGCAGCATTGATTTTCCATGGGCAAGCTACGCTAAAGGGCTTGGATACGATACGACTAAAAGACTGTGTATAGACCAAGTACGGGTAATCTCGTTCGTGGCAGACCAATTAAAGCTCAATCTGTACGGACTTAAACAGCATGTGATACATGAAATTGTTCTGCGTCTCACACCTATTGTAGACGGTCGGATTTATGACATATATTTTGATTTTTTTGGTGTAGCTATGAATGGTCAAAAACAGCCCAAACCTCGCCGAGAGCGTCGGTCTGGTCTTATATCTTCGTGTGTGCCAGAGCTCGTAGGCGAGCAGTATTTATCACGATACTTTCCATCTGCCGCACGACGTAAAATGGAAGAAATGGTTGCCGATTTAAAAGTAGCTTTCGACCACAGGCTAGACAAACTAGATTGGATCACAGATAAAGATAAAGCCCATGCGCGAAAAAAACTGGCAAACTTTAGAGTCCAGATTGGTGGGCCCGAGCAACCAGATAACTATATAAAACTAGACTTAGAAAATATTAATAGTATCGTAGATGCCAAAATACTAAGCAATGTCTATCATATTCGGCGCGAGCTTGGTAAGGCAGATGGACCAATAGTAGAAACGTGGCCATATACTGCATCAACCGTAAATGCGTGTATTGATTTTGGTCTGGCGATGATGTCTTTTCCTGCGGGATTCTTACAACCACCCTTTTTTGATTTAAAAGCTACGCTTGCAGAGAACTATGGCGCTATCGGATCAGTTATTGGGCATGAACTTACCCACGGCTTCGATGATATGGGAGCACAGTACAACGCTGATCGCCGACGTACCCCTTGGCAAAGCCAACAAATGAAGAAAAAGTTTGCCAGTAGAGCTTCTAGGTTCGTAGAGTTTATTAACAAACACGAAGTATTACCAGGTCTATTCTTAAAAGGAAAGTTGGTAATGGGAGAAAGTATAGCCGATCTTGGCGGAGTGCTCATAGCGTATGATGCACTAGAGGTGCGACTTAAAAGAGACGGTATGCGCCTTGAAGATATATGCAAAGACGGTCTTAGCCATGCGCAGGTGTTTTTTCAGAGTTTTACTATATCAGAAAGATCCAAAAGTACTCCTGAGTTTATAAAAAATATTACTAATAGTGATCCACATCCCGAAAGCTCTTTTCGAGCAAATGGTACGCTTAAACACGTCGATGCATTTTATGATGCCTACTACGTAAAAAAAGGTGATGCAATGTATCTTGCACAGACAGACAGAGTACATATATGGTAGGCTTATGAATATAGTAGTGGTGGGCGGTGGTTTTGGTGGCGTAAAAACTGCCTTGGAGCTATCTAATAAGCCGGGGATACATGTAATGCTACTCGTAGCTAATAATAATTTTGAATACCACGGTGCATTATATAGAACGGCTACTGGGCGTTCGCCGCTGGAAGTAATAATCCCACTTAGAGATATATTTAAGCAGTCTAAAAACGTCGAAATTATTTTAGATAAAATGGCGTCTATCAATGCCCAAAAACAATATATTACCAGCGAAACAGGCAATACGTACCGTTACGATAAAGCCGTTTTGTCCCTAGGCAATGTAGTCAATTACTTCGGCATAGAAGGTATGCAAAATAATTCTTTTGCAATAAATATGATCACTAGCAACATAGCACTTCGACATGCCCTAGTAAAACTATTTAAGACACATAAGCATCCCAAGATTGTTATTGTTGGAGCGGGTCCGAGTGGTGTAGAGCTGGCAGGTGAGCTTCAGAACTTTGCGAGCATGGTCTCTGAAAGATATGGTAAAACAGCTGCAAGGGTAGATACTGTATTGATAGAAGGTACCGATAAGGTTTTGCCACTTATGGGAGAGCGAGTATCAAAGATTGCTCTAAAACGTCTGCAATCGCTAGGCGTAGAGGTAATGTTAAACACCAGAGTTAATATGTGCCAGCCAGGTAAGATATGTCTCGAGAGCCGAGATCTTAGTGCGGATATAATCGTATGGACTGCTGGTAGCAAGCCCGTGGATATATATGCCAGCCAACCAGAAGTATTTAAACTCGATCGAGGCAGAGTGGTTGTGGATGATTATCTAAGAGCATCGGGCCAAGAGGCAATATACGTCATTGGGGATAACGCGTCTACCAAATATACTGGCATGGCTCCGACCGCACTGCATAATGCCGTATATGTAGCTAAACATATATTAGGAAATGAAAAAGAAGCCTATTCGCCCAAGCTTCCTGCGTATGTTGTACCTATCGGCCCAAACTGGGCTGTCTATAAACAGGGTGATAAAGTCTATAGTGGCTATCGGGGCTGGCTAGTTAGAAGAAGGGCTGACCTAGATATATATAGAAACTTTGAACCCTATAAGGCTGCTATAAGATCGTGGCGTAAAGTAAATAAAAAAGCTTTATTCTAATAACCCGAGTACTACTAGTTGATAGCTTCTACGTGCTCTGTAGTTTCAATTATTTCGTCTACTACGGGCACGTGTAGCTTTTTATCTATATTTTTTATATTCATACTTGGCGAGGTTTGTATAAGATCAATAGCAAGGCTGGCCGTCCAGCTAAAGTTTGGTATTCCTGCCGGAGTACCATCGAGCGGATTAAAATATTCGTAACATCCATGAGCTTGTACCATTTCCACGCTGCTCATAGATACTGCTTCGGCTACGTCCTTGAACCCGTATCTCTTTAGGCCGTCTATAATAAGCCAGTTCGTATTGAGCCACGTAGGACCCTGCCAGTAGCCAGTGGGCTGAAACCAATTTGAGCTAGCGGGTACAGATGGTATAGGGTAATTCGTACCAAAACTTTGAGAGCTGTATAGATGTTTTACGAGCGCTGCAGCGCGCTCTTTGCTTATACAGCCAGCGTAGAGGGGCATAAGCGTCGCTATGGTCGGGATTTTAATGAGCTTATGAGACACATGGTCACGGCTATAGTACTGGCTAGAGTAAGCATCCCAAAGATTATCTAATGCGACTTCGCTACGCTTAAATTGTGCTAGGAGCTCAGGATCTATCTCGCGACCGATGGCCTTGGCGATACTAACAAGATGTTGATTTGCTCGAATGAATATGCTATTAAAAGTAAGGTCCTCGATAGAAAATAATGAATGTTTAAGGATTAAATCTATATCGTATCTTTTACGCCTAAGGCGTAGCAAGGCACTATAATACAGCAGTGCGTCTATGTCATTTATGCGCTCCTCGGACTTTATGTGCTTAAGGTCTCTCCTAAAAAGTCTGCCAAATCTTTGTAGATTAGCCTTCTCGATACCTCGTACCCACCAAGGTTTATGATGTTCGTGTAGCTCATGTATCCACGGCGGGGTATTGTCTAGTCCAGTTTCATACGGATGTATCTGCAGTACCAACC
Organism: Saccharimonadales bacterium (SeqCode); assembly: GCA_038257495.1. Lineage (GTDB taxonomy): Bacteria > Patescibacteriota > Saccharimonadia > Saccharimonadales > JBBSJF01 > JBBSJF01. Next base: position 5,063 of record JBBSJF010000021.1, read on the forward strand.
CTTCATGGTGAGGGTCTCGTTCTTTATAAAGCCATTGATGGTATTTTAGTAATGCCGGATAAACGGTTTGGTACCAGCTGCGCATTGATTGCTTATCGAGCTTCTTGCCTATTTGTACAATCGCTTCCGCAAGCATGGGTGGCTGGGTTATACCGCTCGTAGCGTAATCGTCTGGGGCATATAGGCTAAGCCAGCTGCGCCATATGTCTTTGTCTTTAGAATGTGAATCGCTGCTAGAAAATATCATATGAGGCAGCATGCCGTTACTCCACTGCGCCTTTAGTAGTGACAGAATTTCATCCTGTGCCCGCGTAATATCGTAATGCCTCAGCCCAATGGCTATAAAGCAGCTATCCCATAGCCACTGGTGCGTATAGGGGCCCGCTGAAGGCAACGTATGTTTGCCTCTCTGGTTAGCATCCAGCACCGACTTCGCATCGAGCGCTACATCAAATAGTTGTTTTTCGTCCATCGCTACTTAGATTATAGCAGTACATACTACAAGCCTAGAACTGAGGCTCTTTGCCGATATATTTTAACGGAAGTTGGTAAAGTCTAGTGGGAAAGTGAAGTCCTCAGAGCGGAGGAGTTGCATTATACCTTGTAGCTCATCCTTTTTGGCACTGGTAACGCGTACTTCGTCGCCCTGGATTTGGGTTTTAGCTTTTGGGTAGTTGTCACGAATTATGGCAGTCACTTTTTTTGCTTTTTCTTGGTCTAAACCTTTTATAAAGGGAACCTCCTTAACCGTTTTGAGGTTGCTTACGGCACTGTCCTTAGATACATCTAGAATTTTTTGGCTTAGTCCGCGGGTGGCAAGTTTTTTGCGGTAAATATCTAGGATAGAATCTATCTGCCAGTCTCCGCTACCAGAGATCTTTACGCCACTTTTGTCGTTATCCAGCCATTCTATATCTGCTGGCGTGCCCTTAAAGTCGTAGCGTGCATCCATTTCGCGCTTGGTCTGGTCGTAGACATTGTTCATCTCCGCCTTGTCAAAGTCGCTGACTACATCAAAAGAAAAATTCGCCATAATATTTATAAGTTTAGAATGTAAGGAAGTATACTGCAAGTAATGTATTTTGCTCTGTTTGAAAGTTTTGAGTTAAGTGGTCTCGAGCAAGCAATATTTTTTGTCTTTGTTATTTTATATCGCGGGATACCTATAATTGCAGGTCTTGTGTTCTTGGTTTTGATATACGCAACCCTGAGAGCTTTATTCCAAAAACGGTCTAGCCCTTATAGAAGGTCTACAACAGTGTCCGTTATTATTATATGGACCGTCATCATTTTTATAGTCGGGTTTATGTTTATAACCGCGGAGTTAGATATGAAGGGACGGACTAGTTATAATAAAGATCTTGCTTTGCAATACGCAAAGACCTATGATGCACCAGTTGTATTGCCTAGTGATCTAGATTATAAGATTGATTTTGATCAGAAGTGGGGGCAAATAGAGCTACATTATTCTGGTAAACCAACATCCTACACAGTAGTTCAAGTCCCGCTTACTGAAATAGGCAGGAAATACTTTGACGCAGAATCTGGAATATGTGATTTTAGTTCCATGCGTGAAAATTATGAAATTCTTACAAGATCAGATGAAACATGCTCAGCACCATTTAAGATAAAAGAATTTACGGTTTATTATTCCTCGCGCGGACGTTATTATGCTATTTACCAGGACGTCGTAGTTGCTATATCCATAGTTACAGTGGGTCTTGGTGAACGAGACAAATTATCCGAAGAAGAAGCCAGTATGATTATTAATGATTTTCGCGTAACCGACACAAATGAGCTAGTAACCGTAATAGGGGACGAACATTTTACGGGTAGCTACGCGGCAGGACTGGATATTAGAAGAAAAGAAGGCAAATTCTAGTTTATAGTCGCTACATCTATCTGTTAAGATATATACAAGATGAATTATCAAAACCAGCAGATTGCTGATGTAGCTAAGCTATTAATAGAGCGTATACATAGCGATGAAAGCGCAAATATACTTAAAGCTATCGAGCTAAAAGTTCTGGTCGACCAGCTGAGCGGCTTACCCAAAGAAGAAAGGGCTGCGTTTGGTAAAGAGCTTAATATACTCAAGCAAGAGCTACAGGGCCTGCAGACTTCTAGCGTTACTCGTAAAAAAGGAGATATAGACGTTACTGCTCCGATGGATATTAATACGCCTAAACCCGTATTAATTAGCACCGAAAAAGGTAGCCAGCACCCGCTGATGAAAGAGTTAGATACTATTTTGGATATCTATTATAGAATGGGCTTTAAGGCGCTAGAATCACGACAGATAGATGATGATTTTCATATGTTTGGAAGCTTGAACTTTCCCGAAGACCACCCGGCTCGAGACGAATACGATACTTTTATGACAGAAGAGGGTTGGATCGCGCCTGCGCATACTAGTATCATGCAACATAGAGTGCTAGCAGCTAACAAGGATAAGCTTACGGACGGAGAATCTATTGCATATGTTATACCCGGTAGAGTGTTTCGCAACGAAGACCTCGATGCCCGGCACGAACATACGTTTTATCAGCTTGAGGGCGTATATGTAGGAAGGGATATTAATGCTGGTAACCTTATAGCCGTGCTTCAGACATTTTTTGAAGAATATTATGGTAAAAAAATGGAAGTAAAGACGCAGCCGTTTTACTTCCCGTTTACCGAACCGAGCTTCGAGTTTGCTATCGCTTGTCCGTTTTGCGATAAAACCGGCTGTAGAGTCTGCGGCGAAGGTTGGCTCGAGATGCTAGGTTGTGGCATGATACACCCCAATGTGCTTACAATGGCAGGCATAGATCCTACAGTTTATACTGGTTTTGCTTGGGGCGGCGGCATAGAGCGACTCGTAATGATCAAACATGCTATAGACGATATCCGTTATTTCGAATCTGGCAAATTAGACTTTTTGAGGCAGTTTGTATGAAACAAATAACTCATATTACCTTGACTGAACTTAAAAAAATGACCGAAAAAATGTTTGAGGGCATCGTCAAAGCTGATGTGGATATATCCAAAGAAATCGTGGTTATAGATATGCCTATGCATGTAGACGGCGAAGTACACTTACTAGAAAATGGCTCAAAGCAAAACGACCTGTGGGGTATTAACCTGCACCCGGAGGATTTCGGTACTGACGACTTTATAGAGTTCGATTCGATGATAAATATCCGCCCTAGCCAGGGCAATCCATCGAAAGACGTTTTGGACGAAGCGGTGCGCAGTAAAATACGAGCAATCATAGACAAGGTCGTGAGCGATGAGTAACCATGTTTTGGACGAATCGGCCTGGTCGCAGATGACACTTTTTGAGCAAATGGGCAATATTGGCTCTGAGGTGGGCAGGGCAATATCTGCCAAAAAGCGCGGCAAACAACAATGGATGCAAAGTGCCTTCTTTCGTGGGATGGATCTTTTTAACGTAACCGCTAGTCAGTGGACTCATAATCAGCCGGCTCGCCTTAAAGAGCTTTTATATGCCAGGGAGCAATTTGCCCAATACATTATGGCTGATAAAGAGGACGCAACGTTAGAAAATTATTTTTTTCAATACGCTCTAGTCGCAAGGAAAAATCAATGAAAAACGCCATTATTTTGCATGGAACGGATTGTAAGCCAGAGGACTATTGGTACAATTGGCTGAAGATTGAATTAGAACAAGATGGATATGAGGTCAATTTGCCATTTTACCCTACCATTAATCATGAACAAATCACCGATTTTCTACCTAAAGTGCTTGCTGGCCACTTTTTTGATGAAAACACGGTGCTTGTTGGGCATTCTGCTGGAGGGCCTTTAGTTCTGAGTATTCTTGAGCATATTAAGTGCAAGATCAAGCAAGCAATCCTTGTGGCTGGTTACTCTATGCGCATGCCAGGAGAAGAAAAAGACCCTATTTTGCAAGATAAATACGATTGGACCAGAATCAAGCATAACGTACGAGATATAGTTTTCATAAATTCTGTTAATGATCCATGGGGTTGTGACGCAGAACAGGGGGGGGCTATGTTTAACAAAATCGGTGGTACCCAGATCATCCGTAATGACGGCCACTTTGGCTCTACTACCTACAACCAGCCTTACCCCAAGTTTCCACTCCTTAAAGCATTAATATTGGGAGCTCAGCATGAAAATTAGTCTCAACATAGCTCAAGAATATAGTAATGTGCCACTGCGAGATATTTCTACCCAGGAGTTAGTAGAAAAGATTGGGGTGCAGCTTGGTGCTGTAGAAGAGGTTATAGAGACTGGCAAAAAATACGAAGGCATAGTCGTAGCCAAGGTGGTCACCTGTATAAAGCACCCGGGTGCGGATAAACTACATATATGTACTATTGACGATGGAGGTATTACACCCAATGTCAAGAGGGACGAAAGCGACCATATTCAGGTAGTGTGTGGAGCGCCAAATGTACGTGAGGGTATGCTCGTGGCATGGCTTCCTCCTGGTGTTACGGTACCGAGCACTCTGGGCAAAGACCCACTTGTATTAGAAGTGCGCGAGATACGTGGCGAGATAAGTAATGGTATGCTGGCCAGCGCCAGCGAGCTGGGGCTAAGCGATGACCATGATGGAATTTTAGAAATCTTGGCAGATGACGTGGGCGAAGAGGGTGCTTTACCTGGAACACCGTTTAACAATCTTTATGGTTTAGACGATACCATTATAGATGTCGAAAATAAAATGTTTACGCATCGTCCCGACTGCTTTGGCGTTATTGGTGTTGCGAGGGAGTTAGCTGGCATACAAGGTAAGGCGTTCGTATCGCCAGACTGGTATGCGACTACGCCTACCTTCCAAGCATACGATGAAACAAGTCTTCAGATTACTAACGAAGCCGGCGACCTTGTGCCACGTTTTATGGCAGTAGCGATGAGTGATATAACGGTGCAAAAAAGTCCTATGTGGCTGCAGGTTTCACTACTTAATCTAGGTATGAAGTCTATTAACAACATCGTAGATATCACCAACTACCTTATGTATGTTACCGGCCAGCCACTACATGCGTATGACGCCGACAAATTGCCTAGCTCGGGGCAACTTTCTACCCGTATGTCTCTGCCTGGCGAAAAGATTAATCTGCTAAACGGTAAGCAACTTGAGCTTACAGACGACAGCACGATAGTTATATCAAGTGAAGAAGTTGCCGTCGGTATAGGTGGGGTTATGGGAGGGTCGGATACAGAAGTGGATACTAATACCAAAAATATTATTATCGAGTGTGCGACGTTTAACATGTACAACATCCGTCGTACAAGCATGAAATACGGGCTGTTTACTGATGCCGTAACCAGATTCAATAAAGGCCAGAGCCCGTTACAGAACGACCGGGTTTTAGCAAAAGCAATGGAAATGGTGACGCAGCTTGCACACGGAAATCAGGCCAGCACAGTTACTGATGTGTCTGAAAATATGCCAGCACTGAAAACCGTGGTTGTCTCAACCAAGTTTATCAATGAACGGCTAGGTCTTGATCTGAGTACCGCCCAAATCATGCTACTTCTGAAAAACGTTGAGTTTATATCAGTGCCCGAACCGTTCGGTTCTACAAAATTTACCACACCTTTTTGGCGGACAGACATAGAGATCCCAGAAGATATTGTAGAAGAAGTAGGCAGGCTCTATGGTTACGACAAATTGCCGCTAGTATTGCCGATGCGCTCTAGTAAACCAGTAGCAAAAGACGAGTATCTGGAGATAAAAAAACAAATAAGAGAAGTATTGTCCCGAGCCGGGGCTAACGAAGTGCTCACCTACAGCTTCGTACATGGCAGGTTGCTAGAAGCAGTCGGGCAAAAGTCCGAGCATAGCTACAAACTTAGTAACGCCATAAGCCCCGATCTGCAATACTATAGGCAGACTCTTACACCAAGTTTACTAGACAAAGTCCATCTTAATATTAAGGCCGGCTACGACGAATTTGCTTTGTATGAAATGGCAAAAACCCATAGCAAAGTGCATGGTAACGATGAAACGGGTATACCTGGCGAGTTGCAGATGCTCGGACTGGTTTATGCCAATAGCAAAGCCGATAACGCATATTATGAAGTCAGGAAATATCTCGACTATCTCTTGGGGAGTTTTGGTATAGAGTTGCAATACACCGCAATAGAAGATAGCCCTGATTATCCGGTCACCAGCTCGTTTGATTTAGCTCGGTCGGCTTATGTGATTACAAAAGATGGCGATTTTTTGGGCATAGTAGGAGAATATCGTGAGGATGTAGCCGCCAAGCTCAAGCTGCCGGCTGCCACGGCAGGATTTGAGATAGGCACGGAAGCCGTAGCAGGCGCGGTAGCTAAGCAAGTAAATTCGCCTTATAACGCCATAAGTCGTTATCCAAATATTTCGCAGGATATATGCCTTCGTAGCGAGAACATTACTTATAGCGTTTTGCTTCAAAAACTCGATGATGTTCTTAAGGAATGTATTGCTAAAGATATTAGCTACAGTGTTAGTTTGATCGATATTTATCAAAAAGATGGGGATAATTTTAAGCAAACTACATTTCGTATAGAGTTCGTCAGCCATGAGCGGACATTACAAGCTAGTTATATCAGTGATATTCTGAAGAAGCTGGCTAATACTTTATTGACTGATAATATAACGCAGGTTTAGTTTGACATATAAGATACAAAGTAGTAAAATATTTTTGCTTTAGTCGAGTTTTTATTACTCCTAAATGCACATTGACAGGCATGATAATGATTTCCTATTGGGATGCACAGCTCAAGATGCGCTGCTCTGTAGTTACGTATAGACAAAAGGTTTGTATCTAGCTACAGAGTCGCGTTCTGGCGTCGTGTTCCTTATTAAGGAGGAATATCCCGTAATTTCGGATAGGGTTCGAATCCCGCACGATGCGCGCGTGTGGTGGGCACGAGTAATCTCACTCTCCGCACGAGATACGAACGGCTGGTCTCAGTCGTTTCTCGTGTCCACTACACCAAGGCTTGGTGGTTGCAAGCTACGCTCATTCTTCAGGTAGAGCTTAAGGGTAGCTCGTTTGCGTGGTAGGTGCACTATTACGCGATGGTAAGCTAGGTGCGGTGGGTCAGTAACCACACGCAGCTAATTGTACGTGTTCGACCACGTACAAGCGGTCCGCTTGCAGCCACCAATTTCTATACACCATGGTCAGCAATGACCCCGATCCCTCGAAAGGGGTGAATTAATTGGGTGCTTGCAGAAAGAAAAGGGACTGTAACAAGTCCTTGATCACCTGCCCGCGGTGCAAGGGGAGGCTGTCGAACATGTTCGGCAGGCTGACCTGTAGTAACTGCGACAGCACGGGTAAGGTCTGCCCAGAACACGGGTAGGTCTCGTATGAAGCGGATACGGGAGAGAAAACCCGAGCTGCGCATCTACTGCGCGCTGGACTAGCTATCATGCCTGTCCGTCTTCTAGATATTTTGTATAAACGAAGTATCTAGAAGACGAGTATACTAACTATATGAAACGTGTAGTGCTGGCTTTTTTGGTATTAGCCGCAACATTCAGTGTATTAGCAGGATATGCTCGTGCAGACGTTAATAGCTTTAACGTGACAAATATGAACGTGCGTTATGATTTATATAGCGATGTTCCTGGCGGAAGATTGCGCGTAGACGAAGATATAACCGTAAATTTTAGAGATTACAACCGTGGTATATTCCGCGCTATACCTAAGACATACAAAAACCGTAACCTCGACTTAAAAATACTTGATGTAAAGCGAGACGGCGTAGAAGAGCCATATACCGCCTCTGAAAGTAATGACAACGAAGTGTTAAAAATAGGTAGGGCAGACAAAACTATTACGGCAAGTCATACATATAAAATAGTATATGAAGTGTCTAATGTAGTGACTGCGTACGACCAATACGACGAGCTATATTGGGACGTAAATGGTGATCAGTGGGCTAGCCAGCCTTTCGATAAAATACGTGCAGAGATACACGTGCCCACTGTAATGACGAATAGTGCCTTGCCCAGCCCAAAATGTTTTACGGGAGGATACGGTAAAAATACCAATGTATGTAAAGTACAAGATACTACGGGCGTTGTAGAGGTAGAAACGACTGCTGGCTTGCAACCCAAAGAGGGGCTGACATACGTTATCGCCCTACCAAAAGGGTTGGTGCCGGCTGGTATCGAGCAAACTGCTATAGATAAACTCGCTGGATATATATTCTTTTTTCTAGGGCTATTAGTATTCCCTATAGCGGCAATATTTGGTTTTATATTTTGGTTTACTAAAGGCCGAGATCCTAAAAGTAAAGGTATTATCGTGGCACAGTACGAGGCACCAAAAGGTCTTAGTCCGGCAGAGGTAGGCCTAATCTATGATTATTCATTAGATAGCAGGGATTTATCTGCCACACTCATAGACCTTGCGGTAAGAAAATATATTAAGCTCCATGATGAACAAAAACAAAAACTTTTTGGTGGCATAAAACATTCTATAAGCCTCGAGTTGATTAATACGAGCATGGAAAAGTTAAGACCTCATGAACAAAAATTGCTACGTGCGGTCTTTCCAACCGTGACTTTAGGCGAAAAAATAGCTATCGGCAGTATAGACAGAGCTACAATGGCTAAAGAGGTAGAAGCGATCCGCAAAGAATTATCAGAAGCCTTAACTGCTGGGGACGAGACTAAATATTTTTCTCGTAATCCTCGTACGGCAAAAACAGTACTAAGAGGAACCGGTATCGTAATGATTGGTTCGGTATTTTTTCTGTTTGTAGATGTTGGTTTTGCGATAGGGCGAATTTTAGGGGGAGTATCGTTATTATTATTTGCCCAGCTTATGCATAAACGCTCGAGGCTAGGAGTGGATACACTGGATCATATAAAAGGCCTAAAGCTATATTTAGAAACCGCAGAAGCAGACAGGTTGGCTAAATTACAGAGTGTAGATCAACCCTACGCGGCACCGTCTAAGACAGTAGATTTATATGAAAAATTACTACCCTTTGCTGTAGCGTTAGGCGTAGAAAATTCTTGGAGCAAACAGTTTGAAGGTATATACCAGGCGCC
>JBBSJF010000022.1:0-13984 GCA_038257495.1 Saccharimonadales bacterium (SeqCode)
AATACACAGTGGGACTTATGGCGGTAGACGGTTGGCATCACGTCTTATGATAGAGGAAAGTTCGACTCAGGAGCAAGCAGAAGCTGGGACGGGCCTGTGACCCACGACCTGACGGTCGGGGAATAATGCTCCGCTATTTAACAGCACAAGCTAGCATATTCGTCAACATGATTATGCTAGCTTAAATACAAATATGGATAGAAAAGCGACAGTGTTTTTTAATGCGTGGAGACCTATGCATGCCCAGATACCGTCTGATTCTTCACGTATGTATATAAGTATCAGAGACAGAATAAATGTATCGATACCTGCAATCCAGAGGATGGTCCCTGCCTGTCCTCCATAAAGATGCGGCCATGCGAATAGTAAAGACGTAATCATAACCGCGGCGTAACGTGGTATTTTCTTGCGCAGATTACCATATAAGAAGCCTCGACAGACTAATTCCTCTAATATAGGAGGCAATATGGCGAGCGATATAAATACCAAGATAAGCACCCCACCCGCAGCGTTTTCGTATCCTATGTCCTGCTTAGCTTGGAAGTCTAAGCTTGGCAGAAGCTTTGGACCGATTCTGCCAACCAATATAGATACAGGAAAATATATACCAAAACCCGCAAGAACATATAATAAATCCTTTAACTTGGGTTTACATAAGCCCAATATAGCCCTAGAGACACGAAGCTTTTTTACAAGTACATAAAGAAATGCGATGCAAGACACATATATAAGCGCGGTAGTAACAAACTGTAGCAGGTTGCCGTTTTCTTTTGCCACTACCACCACAAAGGGTAATAAAGAATATACTCCTAGTAGTATAAATGAAACAATTTTTGCAAATACATATATCGATATCGTAAAAAAGATCGTAGGGATTACAGAGACAACCTTCGGCAAGACACCCGCCTTTGTCTGATCTTGTGTATCTACCGGTGGCCTAGAGGAGCTTGCCGACATCTAATATAGAGATTAAAACTGCTAATCCGATTAAGGCTAAGAAGCCGGTACCATGTATCAGCTCTTCTGTTTTTTTAGAAAGCGGATTTTTAATGACACTTAGTTTATGTAGTGTATGGAAAAGGAGCGTTACAAATAGTCTGCCGCCATCGAGCGCAGGAATCGGGAGCACATTCATAATTGCCAAGGTTAGCGAGATAATAGCCATGATTAGCAGTAACGATTGGAACCCAAGCTTGCTACTATCGAAAACTAATTGTGCTACCCCAATAGGCCCCGTAACTTGCTCTCCCGCTTGCTTGCCCTGACCTGTAAAGACATTTTTGACTACCTTGCCAAGCCCTATGAAATTCTCTTTCGTAAGCTGCCCGATAAGCCCGCCAGCAACGATTGGAGCCGACCATGTGGAACGTGTCAGGGTATATTCCGCAGGTAAAATGCCCAAATAACCTACAGGATTATCTGTTTTTTTAGATTTTTCGACTTCGTCAGTCGTGCGCAAGGCAGGTGTCGTAGTACTAACGTTCCCTGCCCGTTCGTACTCGATCTGTATATCTTTTCCTGCAAATGTCTTAGTTATAGTAGGTAGGTCTTGCGCAGTTGCAAAATTTTGTAACTGAGAGGAACCAGGCTGACCATAGCGCAGCAGTTTATCTCGTGTCTGTAAGCCTGCCTTTTCTGCAGGCGATCCTTGCTCGACACGCCCTACCAGTAAATCTTGCCGAGCTATCGTGGTATCGGACGGCACTGTGTATTGGTTTTCTATCAGCTGCGGCATACCTATCAAGGCCAAAATCGTTAAAAGTACAAAAGCGGTTACTAGATTCATAAATACGCCAGCAAGCATAATAAATATCTTCTTAGGTAGTGTGGCGGCACCAAAGCTGCCTTCAGCCTTGGCAGAATCGTGCTCGCCTTTTAGGCGCACAAAACCACCTAGCGGCAACCAGTTTATACTCAGTAGTAACCCACTTTTTAGTTTTTTGCCGTATGCCCGCGGGGGGAAACCAACACCGAACTCTTCTACTTCTACCCCGCTCTTACGGGCAGCAATAAAGTGCCCAAACTCATGCACTACCACCAAGCCGATAAAAATAATAAACCCAAAAATAACTAATAACATTATGTATCACCCAGGAGCTATTTTCCAGACTCCTGCTCCGCCCTTTCTGTCTATAATCTATATAAATAGTATAACCGTAGCCTACAGGTATGCTGATACTATGTATATAGATTATAACCTAGCAATCATCAAAGCAGTAGCCTAAAAAATAACTCCTGGGTGATACAGCCCTCTATTTATGATCCAAACCGGCGCTTGCGGGAAGCATATTCTGCTAGCGCCGCATCTAGACGCGACTCATCGAAATCCGGCCAATAACACTTGTCGAAATATAATTCAGCATAATCACTACGCCAGAGCATAAAGCCACTTAAGCGTTCCTCGCCAGAGGTTCGTATAAGCAAGTCTATACCAGGTACTTGCGGTTGGTATAGATGCCTGTCGATTGATTCTACGCTAATAACTTCGCCCGCTGTTAAGGCTGCATTTGCCGCATCAGCAATTTCTTGTTTTCCACCATAGTTAAAACAAAGGGCTAAAGTACCCCGCGTGTTATGCGCTGTCGAGCTTTCGGTGTGTTCTAGTGCGTCTAGGACTTTTTTATCTAGGTTTTCGCGCGAACCGAGCAGTACTACCTTAATCCCGCTTTTTTTGTAATCTTCCAAGTACGAGTCGACCGCCTTTATAACCAGTCCCATAAGGTAGCCTACTTCTTCTTCTGTGCGCTGCCAGTTTTCGGTAGAGAATACATAGGCAGAGACATATTTTACTCCACGGTCAAACGTCTTGAGGGCTATCTCGCGAAAACGCTCTGCACCCTCACGGTGACCTTCAAAAGTAGGCAAGCCATTTTCTTTAGCCCAGCGACGGTTACCGTCTAGGATATATCCTACATGAGTAGGCATTATTGTCTGCTCTGACATATTGCTAGTAAGTATATCAAAGTTAGGCAGGTCTTTCATATTTTATATACTATCCCCGTTCTCTTTTCCCATCTCTAGAGCACTCTACAGGTAGCCTTTGGCTAGCCCACGTGCGTTAGCTGACCCTGCCGATTGAAAAAGAGAACGTGAATTCTGATGCTTTAGCGTGGAGAGCACAACCTACACAGTCATTATTTCTTGTTCTTTAGCTTTGGTAGCTAGTTCAATCTCTAATTTCGTTTTATTCATTAAGTCGTCTACAAGTGCACAAAGTCTTTTGGCGTCGTCCTCACCTAGATCTTTTGCTTTTTTGGCTTTATCTATAGCGTCCAGAGCATCGTGCCGTACCCCACGCAGGCGCACCATGCTATCTTCTTGCTTGGCACCCACCATCTTTACTATATCCCGCCGCCGTTCTTCTGTAAGTGGCGGTATAGTTAGACGCACAACCCGACCATCGTCCATCGGGTTTAGCCCTAAGTTCTGATTATCGCGTATTGCCGTAGATATTGCCTGCAGCGTACTCGGATCGAATGGAGTTATCTGTATTAGCTGCGCTTCTGGCGTAGTAACATTTGCCACTTGGTTTAATGGCATCGGCGAGCCATAAGCTAACACCATGACGCCGTCTAGTATAGACGCGCTTGCTCGTCCTGTACGCAAACCCTTTAATTCTTCTTGATAATGCGCTACCGCTTCGCTAAATTTACTCTTGGCTTGGTCTACTGCTTGGCTTGGATTCATATATGAATAGTTTACAGTAAACAGCCGACAGTTTATAGCTTAAACTTTTATAAATTTTTTTAGGCAGTCTACTGCTAAAACAATGTCGTCTAAGTCAGTGTCAGTATGTCTTTTATGGCACTAGACAATTTCCACTGTGGGGCAGACGCGTATATGATAGCGACCGTCGAGGGGAAACGCGGAGCACAAGTACCCCGCCCCCGCATCGACGTCACCCTCGGACCGGACCTTTACGCGGCCGGTCTCTGTTCTTGATTCGCCCGTAAGCATAGTCCAATGATCCTGTAGATCTTGAAGCTCTCCAAGTTCTACTTGTAATTCTGGTAGGCTATCTGACAATGCCTTCATACGCTTATAAAGATCGGCTACTTTGGCGTCGTAGACATCGCTTGTCATACCCATTCGGCTATCGTATACAGTGTCGCCAACTTTGAACTGAAATACATGATGAGCAAGCATGACCGAATGATAGCTTCTTGCTGGATCGCACTCTTTGGTTCGTGTTTCTTCGCCTATATCTATTCCACTACCGGTTTGTGTGAGAAAGAACGAATTTTTACCGTCATTTTCAGTCATTACTACCCGTAGACTTTGCTCGGTGACACCATATTCGGCTAATCCGCTCCTTGCTATGGCTGTTCGTAGTTCTACGGCTCTTGCTTGCTGTTCTGGGGTCATGAGGCTCCAGACTTCTTGGTCTGGAAACAATTCTTCTTTGGCCTCAGCTGCTTCAAAAGCTTTTCGTGGTGGCATTAATACATCTGCGGCATTTAGATAGAACTTAAAATCTTCGTTTGCATCATCGAAATTTTTCCTAATTGTTAGTTCGTGCACTCCCCATGCATCTACACCCCGTGGCGCGCCTATAAATTTTGCAATTCTGCGAGCGGCAAAGTGTCTGTCATCATGAGCTTCATTAGCCTTAAGAACGTTTAATTTTGCAGCTTCAAAATCAATTTTCTGTTGTGGCGTTAATTTTCTGCCGACGGGTGGTTTTTCATACTCAAATTAAATAACACATCGTCTATAATGTCAAGCAAGTGGTGTACGAGATGCACAAGCTTGAGAAGAAGATTTAACGGGATTTATAGAGGGTCTTCTTGCTCGGTAGAAGAATCTTAAACCCAAAGCTTCTGTGGAAGTTGCCGCGCATACTTGTTGCACAGGTTTAGCTTGATCTGATGAGTTTGGATCTACCTTGGATTGGAATAACCCCGCCTCGACAGACCCAGTAGTAACTAGATCTGCTAACGCATTTGCCAGATGTCTACGTCTTACTAGATCCCCTAGTGCATTTGCCAGATGTCTACGTCTTACGGGTTTTTTCTGTAAATCAGTAACTAGCTTTGCTAGATCGATTTCTGATCTCCATGGCGTGCCTTCCGCCGCGGCTGTCTCTAATACATTCCGGCAAACTCGACTAACTTCTTGACGCCGTCTACCCATATTAGACTAGGCTACTTCGCCGAGGGCTATGCGGTTAAATCGGCGGACTACGATGTTTTCGCCTAGTTTGGCGATGTGTTCCTTGACATAATCTTCTACAGTTTGGTCGGGGTTTTTTACGAATGGCTGGTGCATGAGGCAGCGCTCGCCAAAGTATTTGTGGACCATGCCACCAACTATGTTTTCGAGCATATTTTCTGGTTTACCCTCTGCCTTGGCTTTTTCGGTAAATTCGGCAATCTTAGCGTCGTGTACCTCTTTTGGCACGTCGTCTGCAGACACGAATTCTGGATTGCTGGCTGCGATGTGCATAGCAATGTCTTTAACGAGATCTGTAAATAGCTCGTTACGTGCCACGAAATCTGTCTCACAGTTTACCTCTACCAAGACGCCTATCCGACTGTCGTGGTTATAGGTACCGATTATGCCTGCGCGAGCTTCGCGCTCACCGCGTTTTTCGGCTTTGGTTAAACCCTTCTTTCGCATCGCGTCGAGGGCTTTGTCGAAGTCGCCGTCTGTATCTACGAGTGCTTGTTTTGCGTCGGTTATCCCTACGCCAGTTAAGCTGCGTAAACGCTTGATCTCGTCTATGGAAATATCTGCCATTTTAAATCTCCTTTAATTAGTTCTAAAGTTAGCTATGAACGAATTACAGTTAAGCCGTTTGCTTGCTGTCGTCTGTTACTACTTGATCTTCTTTTTTCTCGGCTTTATCGGCTACGGGCTCTGCTTGCTTGGCTTTTGCTTTTCCGGCTTCTATCGCCTGCTGGACGTAGTCGAGAATAAGCTGGATAGCTTTTATGGCATCATCATTACATGGGATAACATAGTCTACAACTCGTGGATCGGCATTGGTATCTACCATTGCCACTACTGGTATACCCAGCTTGCGGGCTTCGGCAATAGCATTGTGTTCGGTGGGGACGTCTACTACAAACATCGCGCCTACTTTGGCAGCCATGTCTTTAATACCCCCATACATGTGGTTCATGTGGTCGATCTCTTCTTGGAAGCGCTGTACCTCGAGCTTGCCATAACGGTTTACTAGCTCGCCAGTTGCCATCTTTGTTTCGAGGTCTTTGAGGTGCTTAATCCGGCCACTAATGGTCTTTTGGTTGGTCATCATGCCGCCAAGCCAACGCTCGGTTACGTAGGGCATGTTGGTAGCTTCGGCGGTTGCACGTACAAGATCCTTAGCCTGACGCTTCGTAGACACAAATAAAACTTGTTTGCCGGCTGCGGCCGTTTCGGTAATAAACTTCATGGCTACTTCGACGCCATCGACAGTTTTTGCCAAATCTATTACGTGGTTACCATCACGCTTGCTATGAATGTACTGTGCCATCATAGGATGCCAACGGCTTGTTTTGTGCCCAAAATGCGCACCCGCTTCTAATAGTGTTTTCATGTCTACAGGTGTAGCCATACTGATATAACCTTTCTTCTCAACTCTTGGTCTTTGTTTTTGGCACTTTATCGCTCCTGCATGGATATCGATTAAAGAGAGTTGATCCCAAAAACTGCTTAATTTAATACTTCTATATTTTACCATAGCTATTCGATCTAGACAAATACCCCTGTTTTATTGAGTGCTAATCCTTATATCGGGCAACTCCGAACTGAATAACATACGATTATATAGAGAAATACATACATAAATAACGTATAATTAACAGTAGATTTTATGCGTAAGTTAAAATTAAAAAATAAATTTCATAAGCTGTGCCTGTCCTTTTTTATGCTTGCGATCGGCTTAGGTGGATCCTTGTTAATTGGGCTTAGCTTTGCTGCACCACCTAACCCCGAAGGCTTTGCAGATTATTGTTCCCTAGAAGCCAATAATACCGTAATTTACGGTTGGGCTCATGATGAAGACGCTCCCGCTGGCGATGCTCCAAGCGTAAATATTAGACTCAGCACAGGAAAGTCTATTACGGTAACTTCAAGTCGCGCCGGTTATCGCGATGCGGAGATAAACCAAGATTTAAGTGCAAGAGGTCTAAAGACTTCAAGTGTATATGGATTCAGAGCAGTCTTTAGCGGCGTTTACAAAGGCAGCGCGCCAACTATTAGTGGAACAATACTCAATTATGGTCCAGGGGCTAACGCTAGTTTACCTATAAATGATTTTAGGTTAGTAAATGGTAACCCCAATTTTCCTGGCAAAAAAATTCCTGATGTATGTCTTGGGACGGTACCAACAACACCAACTCCTCCGCCAGTTACACCAACTCCTCCGCCGTCAACACCGACTAATCCAACCACTCCTAGGCCGCCAACTACAACTACACCCCGACCACCCACGACGACCCGTACACCCTCCCCGGTACCTCCATTAGCAACCCCTCTCATACCTATCTCGGCAGATGCGAATGCAAGCGTGACCCCAGGAACCTCAGTAGTGAGTATAGTCGCACCTGCCGGTAACGCTGCGATACTGCAGATCGCTTACGGAACCAGTGACGGAACATTCAATGACGCATCAGAAGATGCACCCATAAATGCAGGTAGTGGTAATGCTACGGTTAGGCTTTTTAACCTCCAACCTAAAACCCAGTACTTCTATCAGATAAGACGGTTTAATGCAGATAAGACCGCGGGTTCGTCATCTGCTACGGCTACATTCACTACCTTAGGGTTCGACCTTAGCCTAGCGTTTACGGATAAATCCACTCCCCTAACTAATAATGAAATACGTATTAACCAATTACTTTATCAAGGCAATACGGACGATAAAGGAGAGATATCAATAAAAGATGTGCCAGCTGGAACCTATTCTCTTGTCTTTACATACCAAGACAAGGAGTATAAAAAAGAGATTTCTGTCTCTACGGATAGTAGCGAACTAATCAATAATGACGAGTCTGCTGCTACCGTTTATAAAGCCGTTATCGATGTTGCAGAACTTACGCCTAACTCGACAGAAGCTCCTGCTGAAGAAAAGAAAAAATCCAGCAAACTTCCGCTTCTGATAATACCTATAATTTTATTGGCGCTCGGTGGAGGCGCGTATTGGTACATCCGAAGGCGCTCTTACAAAAATGACAATTCGGTGGACATTTCGTACCCCCCTATGACCGGGCAGTTCTCTTCTCCCTCGTCTCCACAAACTAACGACTATCATGTAGGAGAATCCTTAAAAGATATGGTATTAAAATCCATGCAAGAAGAAGCCCAAGCCAAAGCTAATAAAGCAAAAGATAAGGAAGTCTAGAAAATAGTACTCTTGACCAGATACTAACAGAGGCGTATACTCTGCCGAGTTATACAGCCGACTGCAGCTTCGCCCACTGCTAACCGGTAATTAGGCAATTAAAGGGCATGAAGGCATCAACTATTATGAAAAAAGACTTACACCCTACCACGTACCGACCAGTGGTTTTCCAGGATCTTAACGACAATACTACCTATCTTACGCAATCTACGGTAGCTACGAAGGATACGATTAAACTTGACGGCAATGAGTATCCTCTCGTAAAAGTACATATATCCAGTAGTACTCACCCGTTCTTTACTGGTCAGGAAAAGATGTTAGATATAGAAGGTCGCGTAGACAAGTTTAAGGCGCGCCAAGAAGCTGCTACCCAAAAGCGCGAAGAAGCCACCAAACGTGCGACCAAAAAAGCCAAGAAAGCCGCAGCAGATAACGACGATGAACCAAAAGCAGTAGTTCAGAAACTAGGCACTGCCAAGCCAAGCAATTAGCTACTATAAACGTAAAAACCATCTGGATATATCATTCGGATGGTTTTTCTTTTACACTTTAGATATACATTATGAATAAAGAGCAAGAACTCCGAGCCGAACTTAAAGAACTGGACACGCAACTACAAGATCCAGCTATTTTTAGCGATCGAAAATACCCGAAGCTCGCTAAGCGCCAGAATGAGCTAACAAAAATTATTAGCCTTTACGACGAACGGTCTATAATACAAAAATCTATCGAAGAATCAGAGAGTCTTGCCTCGGGAGAAGATACCGAACTGGCTGAATTGGCTAAAATAGAACTCGCTGAATCTCACGAACGCTTAGAGACAATCAAACAGGAATTGGACGAGCTCCTTACCTTAAAAGATCCTAACGACGACCGTGACGTTATTATAGAAATCCGCGCTGCAGCTGGTGGCGACGAAGCCGCCTTGTTTGGCGGCGAGCTTTACCGTATGTATAGTCGTTGGAGCGAAAATCATAGTTATAAGACCGAACTTATTAGCGAAAGTGCAGCCGAAGCCGGAGGTTTTAAAGAGATTATATTTGCTGTGAGGGGCGTAGAAGCATACAAAAACCTAAAGTTTGAAGCCGGCGTGCACCGTGTGCAGCGTGTACCTGTTACCGAAAGCCAAGGCCGTATACATACCAGCACTATTACCGTCGCAATTATGCCCGAAGCCGAAGAAACCGATCTTGAAATCAGCCCGAACGACTTGCGCATAGATGTCTACCGCTCGGGCGGACACGGTGGGCAAAGTGTAAACACCACAGACTCTGCCGTGCGCATTACGCATATACCCAGCGGGCTGGTAGTTACCTGCCAAGACGAAAAATCTCAACTTAAGAATAAAGAAAAAGCCATGGGAGTACTTCGCTCTAGGTTACTACAGCAAAAACTCGATGCCGAGCACAAAGAATCGTCCGACGCCCGCAAGAAGCTTATTGGCACAGGCGACAGAAGCGAAAAAATTCGCACCTATAACTTCCCCCAAGACCGAATTACCGACCACCGCATAGGCTACAGCCGCAGCAACATCCCCGCCGCCCTAAACGGAGACATCGACGATTTAATAGAGAAATTACATGACTACGAACGCCAGCTCCTCAACGACGAACCACTGGCTTAATAAATCAGAGAAACTACTTCGAGAAGCTGGCATTCAAACAGCTCGGTTGGATGCACTAGTACTGTCGGAAGATGTCCTCGGCAAAGATCGCTCTTATCTTCTGGCAGAACCAGAGTTAACTCTAGACGACAATACTTTAAAACTACTGGATGCGAAAATCATCAGACGGGCTAGTCATGAACCATTAGCTTATATAAGAGGTAAAGCTGAATTTTATGGCCGAGAGTTTATTATTAATAAACATGTACTTCAGCCACGACCAGAAACCGAGACTATGATAGAACTTCTGAAGGAAATGATTAATACCAAAAAGCTAGTAGCCCAAAAAATGGTTAATTTAATGGACATTGGAACAGGCTCAGGGTGTTTGGCAATTACCGCTAAGTTGGAATTGCCACAAGCAAAGGTTATAGCTATAGACATAGACCCCAACTGTCTCAGGATTGCCCGCCACAATGCAAAAAAGCTGGGTGCCAAAATTACATTCCGCCAAGGTAATTTGCTGCAGCCCATACCACCTACCGCCTACCAACTGCCAACTGCCCTCATCGCTAACCTTCCCTATGTACCAGAAGACTACCCTATAAATAAGGCTGCTACGTTTGAACCTAGACTAGCTCTATTCGGTGGCAAAGACGGCTTAGATTATTATCGTCAATTATTTGATCAAATAAGTAAATTACAGATTAAGCCCATATATATACTGACCGAATCGATTCCGTCTCAGCATCAACAGCTCGAAAGTATGGCTCGATCGGCAAGTTATAAGCTTCGCAAGACAATTGATTTTGTTCAGTGTTTTCATCTATAGACTTATATTGCTGCACTCTTAACCCCAGCATTTATTGACTCACCACTAAGTTTTGCGGTCATCATTCGGATTATCTAGGGGGTTGATAGTGCTGCCGGGAGAAGGAGCTATAGAATCTGGAACTTCATCGATTCTTGCTTGGGGCTTTGATGATATATCTGATTGAAAAACTTTAGATTCCAGATGAGTATCTGTGACTGGAGCTGTATTTGCAGCACTGTCATTATAGGAGTACTCACCCGTGTTTGTTACAAGATGATGGCGTTTAATATTCAGTAAAAGACGTAAAAGCAAAACTGCGCTACCTGCAAGCAATACTCCTCCTGCAATTTTTGCCAATAAAAGCGGCAAAACACTACGACGAGAGACAGAAGTTTCCGAAGAACTAGTAGGCGTAACAATATTAGGAGCAGCCTGTTCCAAAGTTGGTAATATTATATCTTGACCTGCTGGACCGGGTATAGTAGTAGACGGAGAGGAAGTACTACTTGATGGAGTAATAGATGTGGTCCGTGGTGAAGAAGGATTAGGGCTAGTTTGAGTATTAGATGCAGGACTGTTTGGTGGTGGCGGAGGAGGGCTAGTAGTAGCAGGAGGAGTTTCAGTAACGGTATAATTACCACCTTGTCTGTTAACTAAAACGTTGTCATTACCTGCGCTAGGAGCCGTAACCTTAGACTGGCTAGTATAATTAATAGCAGCATTACCAAGAGAATTACGGGCTTTCATAGTAATCGTGGCTACCAGTAAATTGGGACCAGTAACCGTAGGACTGCTATCAGGATTAACTAACCGCTTGACATTTATATTGCCTCCGCCGCCACTACTTGGCAAACCAATACCAAACGCAGAGCCAGACTCACTCAGGCTTACAAACTGTAACTGAGCATCGGGATATGTGAGATATGCATCAACCCCATCTACGGCCTGTCCTGCAGAGTCTAAGCGTAACTCAATGTTAAAAGTATTATCTTTTAGTACCGAGGCACTGGGAGGTGTAATAAATAGAGTTGGTCCACTGGCTGCCGAGCTATAACGCAGAAGATATTGACCCATAAAGCCAATAACTAATGCCATAATGCCCGTCTTTAATAAACCTAATCGTGATCGTTTTTTGATACGAAAGCGTTTAGCCATATATTTAGTTACTCCAGTTTCTTATGATTTGTAAAGCGTCGTCAAAGTTAACCGTGCCGTCCTTGTTTAGGTCAGTGTCACTATCGGCAGTGTTCCATTTACGAATGACCGCCAGGGCGTCATCAAAGTTTACTTTGCCGTCACGGTTAATATCACCCGCTAGTGTGTTCGTTGGGCTACTTCCTGTTGTCGTTACGACATTAGAGTTAGTTGACTCCCCTCCTGAGCATGTTGCTCGAACGGCAAAGTTGTACTGGGTGGTTGCTGCAAGTCCAAACGCACTTGCAGAAGTAGTAGTAAACGGACCAGTGTATTTGACAGATGGTTGATTAGGAACCACGGCGTAGTACAAGTTGTAGGCAGTAGCACCGCTAGCGGCCGTCCAGGTGAAGTCATAGCGTCCAGAGCCTGATGGGCCAGCAGTGCCAGCTAGGTTTGTTGGGGCTACGCAGGCTGAAGAAGGAGGTGGCGTGGGGGTAGGTGTTGGCGTAGGAGTGGGGCTCGGTGATGGCGTAGGAGTGGGAGTTGGTGGGGGCGGAGTGGGGCTAGGTGGGGGCGTAGTAGTTGTGCCATCGGCGCCAGGAGCATTTGGGCCGTTGTTTTCCTGGACGACGTTAGTGGAGCTAGTTACTTCGATCATCGGAGCTGGCCCCGCGGCAGTTCCGCATCCAGCTTCAGAAATAGTTGTAATTTTATTGTTTTTAATTGATCCACCCTCGACATGATCGAACCCAATGCCTCTACCACCGTAGGTTAAAATAGTGTTGTTTTCTACGATTACGTTTTTAAATGTTTCAGGATTATTGGGATAACCGCCGATAACTATAATGGTATTGCAAGGTACATCGGCCGCTGTCAAAAAGACGTTACCCCTAATCTCAATGTCACGGACATTAGGCCCTGGCACTGGAAAAAGAATACCGCCCAAGTGAATACCCTCAAAGGTATTGCGTAAAAGGTGCACCCCTACTAAGTCTTGATATAATGTAGCGCCAGTGGCAGGATCTGTCCCAGTATCTGTTTCCTCGTCTGTGCCTACATACCATGCATCACCACAATAGCTATCCTCAATCCATTGATCGCTACCGCTAGTTAGGGCCCAGCAGTGCCTAGATGGGCTATGAGATTTTACTCTTTTAATATAAATACTTCTTGCGAAGTCCGGCGTGGAACCATCAACGTATTGATCGGGTGCGCTCACAATCATATCCCCCCACGGAGACCAGCCCTCAAGATCTTCAAGATATACTCCGACGGTACCGTAAATTCCAAAATTAGACATATATTCTGCATAACCTTCTACGACACCGGGATCGTTCTCCCGTGATAGGCTACGCTCACCATTCCTAGGAACACCTGGCTTGGCGCCTAGCGGGAAAGACCCTACTGCCTTGATGTTTTTGAGAGTAATGTTTGTGCCCCGTAACACTAGCCAGTTTCCGCCATTTGTACTTCCGGAAACAGGCGAAATAGGCTTTGTGTTACCTTGGGTTGTAATTGTGAAAGTCGAACCTCGGCCATCTATCACCAAGTTATTTCGGTCTTTTACATAGATAGTGTCGGGTAGGCTATAGGAGGCACCTACCGGGAACCTAATTGTCGTTCCATCAGCACACCCATTTATAGCCTGCTGGATGGACGGATTGTCGTTAGACGGATTAATATCACAGAAAGCCTCGGCACGACTATATAAAAGCATTGCGGTACCGACCGCCCCTACCACCACGCAAACAACTAATACAACCGTTCGCTTAAGCCAACGGGATTTTCCTATTTTAAATTGTGTAAAATTTTTCATGTATCTAGTTTCTCCAATTCCTAATGACCTGTAAGACGCCGTCGAAGTTCACTTTACCGTCTTGATTGCCAATCGCCGGTGAGGCCCCCTTAATTGTTTTAACATAAACTTTGACTTTAAAGGTTGGTGGGTTAGTCTTTACCGCCGTACGACTAAAAACTAATGTTAAAACACCTATAAACCCCGCCATGAGCGTAACGACGATCACTATAAACTGCCGAGAGTTCTTGGGTTTAAGCTTTTTCATAGTATGAAGAACTATTATGG
>JBBSJF010000023.1:0-13468 GCA_038257495.1 Saccharimonadales bacterium (SeqCode)
CCGTATTTGCTACGGCCTTGCTTGCGGTTTTGTACACCCTGAAGGTCTAGCGAGCCGCGAACGATGTGATATCGCACACCAGGAAGGTCTTTTACGCGACCACCACGAACAAGCACCACGGCGTGTTCCTGCAAGTTGTGACCTTCTCCACCAATATATGCCCATACTTCGTAACCACTTGTAAGGCGCACACGAGCGACCTTACGCAGGGCAGAGTTTGGCTTTTTTGGAGCTTTGGTTGTTACCTTAACGCATACACCACGCTTATAGGGAGCTGGCTTCTGGTAGTTTTTGGTTTTAAGATTGTTAACCACGCGCTGAAGAGCCGGCGACTTACTTTTGGTAGTCACTCGAACTCGCGGCTTGCGGACAAGCTGATTAATAGTTGGCATATAACTTCTCTCCTGTAATCTACCGCTACAAATGAATGTGCCAGCATTCACCGCTCGGATTACTTAAAATTTACTTTGTAACTCTAACAGAAACTCCGTCTTACTGCAAGTTAGGTGGAGACTCCTGCGCATTTTCTGCTTCGGAAGGGTCGGCTAGCGCCATGGGCGAGAATTATATTCTCCCCATAAAGCGCCCTGTAGAAGCAGAAAGTGTGGAGGGGTCAACCTCACCACACTTCTTCCGAGAGATATCTAAGCGGCGAGCTCAAGCGCCTCAGCCTCAGCGGCTAATTCTTCGGCACTTCTATAACCCGTACCTACCGGAATGCGTCGTCCTAAGATAACGTTTTCTTTAAGACCATATAGGTGGTCTACCTTACCGCTGGTCGCGGCAGCGATCAGCACACGGGTCGTGTCCTGGAAGCTGGCTGCGCTTAGGAAGGAATCGGTACTCAGGCTAGCCTTGGTAATACCAAGTAACAACTGAGTGTACTTAACAAGTTCTTTGCCTTCGCTAGCAAGCTTTTCGTTAGCCTCTACTACCGCAAGCTTAGAAACGGTATCGCCTGTTACAAATTCGCTATCACCGGCTTCTTCGATCTGCACGCGGCTAAACATCTGTCGCACGATAATTTCTAGGTGCTTGTCTGCAATGTTCTGACCCTGGCTCGCAAACATTCGAAGGATCTCGTTCATTATGTAGCGCTGGGTAGCTTCTACGCCCTGAAGACGCATGAGCTCATGTAGATTTACAGAACCGTTGGTCAGTCTTTGACCAGCCACGATAACATCACCATCAGATACGGTTACTTGCTTGTAGCCTGGTATTTCATATTTGACTACAGTCTGCTGTGCAGGATGGATAAGCATCTTCTTGTCGGTAATTTCGACGGTACCTGCAATAGGCGCGACAAGCGGATTGTCGCCACCTTCGTTGCTGGCGATTACATCACCCCGGACAATTTCTGTACCACTCTTCACTTGAGGTGTTTTGCCGCCAAGCTCTAGAGAAATAGAATCTTCTGCACGAGTCGTAACCTGTACCACGTATTTGCTGTCATCTTCCCAAACCGTCACCGTACCAGCAATCTCACTTAAGAATGCCTGACCTTTTGGCATACGAGCCTCGAAAAGCTCTTCGACACGAGGTAAACCTTGTGTAATATCGTCGGCAATGGCAGCACCAGCATTGTGGAACGTACGAAGCGTAAGCTGTGTACCTGGCTCACCAATACTCTGAGCAGCAATAACACCAATAGGGTGATGGTCTGCGACAATATTGCCCGTAGCCGGGTCTAGACCGTAACTCTTAGTGTTTACGCCACGTACCGCGCTACAGCTTAGAACGCTCATAATCAGCACACCATCTAGCGACTCATCTGCTTCAATAGCTTCTGCAATTTCTTTCGTAAATGCGTCACCAGCTTTAACATGCCCCTTGATATCAACAGCTGCAAACCTGCCTGTTAACCTAGTAGCGTACGACACGCCAATCTCTTCGGCATCGCTTCGTAGCATCGCATAGCCTGGATCTTCTGCGGTGTTATCTATCGTAAATACGTCTTGAGCCACGTCTACAAGACGACGGGTTAGGTAACCAGAGTCGGCAGTCTTAAGCGCGGTGTCGATAAGACCCTTTCGTTGACCGCGACTGGAGGTAAAGTACTCTAGCGGACTTAAGCCATCTCGATAGTTACTCTTTATCGGAAGCTCCATTGGCCGACCAGTCGCATCGCTCAATATACCTACAGAACCAATAACTTGTTTAACCTGAACAATACTACCTCTAGCACCGGAGTTTACCGAGCTACTCATGGCGTTGTCTTCTATGGCAAACTGCTCTGAAAGTGCAGCCTGAACTTGTGCATCAGCATCTGTCCATGTTTCGATTGTTAAACGATATCGTTCGCTGTCAGTAATGAAACCTTGGTCGTATTGTTCGCTAACCTTAGCAGCACGAATTTCGGCTTCAGCTAAAATTACGTCACGTTTCTTAATATCAATAAAGTCACCCATACCCATACTTAGACCAGATAGTGTTGCGTATTCGAACCCGATATTTTTAAGTTCATCTGCTATCTCGGCAGTCATTGCTTGACCATACTGTTGGTACACGGCAGACATTACAACTGAAAGCTTTTTCTTGGTCATCGGCTCGTCCTGGAAGGTAAAGTCACCTGGAAATACTTCGTTAAAGAGGAATCTTCCAAATGTGCTTTTTCGACGTTCACCGCTGTAAGGAATCTCGATACGAGTCTGCAGAGTAAGCAATCCTCCCTCGAAGGCCATAAATGCTTCTTCTAGGCTACTAAACGGTATGTATTTGGTAGTTTCGGTATTTGGACGCTCGTAAGTGAGGTAGTAACAACCAAGCACAATATCTTGCTCGATATGCAGTATCGGCGAACCATCAGCAGGCTTAAGCAAGTTTTTGTCGCTCGCCATAATCGTGCGGGCTTCTTCTTGAGCAGCGTCGCTTAGCGGAAGGTGCACGGCCATTTGGTCACCATCAAAGTCGGCGTTAAAGCCCTTACATACGAGCGGGTGTAGCTGGATTGCCTTGCCTTCAATAAGAATTGGCTGGAATGCCTGTATAGATAGACGGTGAAGTGATGGAGCACGGTTTAGTAAAACGTACTTGCCCTTAATGACTTCGTCTAGAACGTCCCATACGGCTGTTTCGCCAGTTTCGATCATGCGGCTGGCGCTACGAATGTTGTGTGCTAGTTCGCCTTCGATAAGACGGCCAATAACGAATGGCTTAAATAGTTCGAGTGCCATCATCTTAGGCAGACCACATTGGTACATCTTGAGCTCTGGTCCGGCAACAATCACCGATCGTCCAGAATAGTCTACACGCTTACCAAGAAGGTTCTGACGGAAACGACCTTGCTTGCCCTTAAGCATGTCGCTCAAAGACTTAAGTCGTCTACGCTGACCACTAGCAGCGATAGCACGACCCGAGCGGGCAGAGTTGTTGTCTATGAGCGCGTCTACGGCTTCCTGAAGCATTCGCTGCTC
The DNA here is from genome assembly GCA_038257495.1 of Saccharimonadales bacterium (SeqCode). GTDB lineage: Bacteria > Patescibacteriota > Saccharimonadia > Saccharimonadales > JBBSJF01 > JBBSJF01. The sequence goes on from JBBSJF010000023.1 coordinate 3,414, forward strand.
GTTGCGCCTTATAACTTCGGGAGCGTTAAGCTCTATAAGCTTCTTAAGACGGTTGTTGCGGTTGATGACGCGGCGGTATAGATCGTTGAGGTCAGATGTCGCAAAGCGGCCACCGGTAAGTTGAACCATAGGTCGAAGATCCGGAGGAATAACTGGCAGTACAGACAAACACATGCTGTTTGGCTTGATACCAGCACGGAGCATACTCTCGAGCAATCGAAGACGCTTCATAAGCTTCTTCTTTCGTTGACCCTTCGCTTCTTCCGCGTCGTGAGCAAGCTCGGCGATGAGCGTATCAAGATCAATCGTGTCTAGCAGATCCTTAATGGCTGCGCCACCCATACCAGCAGTAATAAGTGCACGTAGTTCTGGCGGCAAGGCACGATAATCTGCTTCGCTGAGTAAGTTCAGTCTAACCAAGCTGTCGAGCTGGCTTTTGAGGAATTCGTAATCTTCCGTAAGCTCTTCGATCTCTTTGGTCTGCTCTGCAGCAAGAACCTTGACGTCTGCATTTTCTTCGCTAGCAGTTTTCTCGAAACGGGCTTTGATAGCCATTTGCGCGGCGGCAAACTCAGCGTCTTTATCCAAGCGGATTTGATCGCGCTTCGCAGTATCCACGCTCTTGACGATGTAACTTGCAAAGTAAGAAACACGCTCCAAACTCTTAACTGTCATACCAAGTAGTAAACCAATAGCGCTAGGAGTACCTCGTAGAAACCATATGTGCGCTACAGGAACTGCCAAATTGATATGGCCCATGCGCTCTCGTCTTACGATACTACGAGTCACAAGCTCCCCGTTCTTGTCTACGGCGGCTTCGCGTGAGCGTACGCCCTTATACTTCGCATCATGAGGATTGATATCTTTTACTGGTCCAAAAATTCGTTCGCAGAACAAACCGTCACGTTCAGGTTTTTGTGTTCGGTAGTTGATAGTCTCGGGCTTTAGTACTTCGCCGTAACTCCATTCCAAAATATCGCTTGGGCTTGCTACTGCAAGACGTACCGCATCAAAATCGGCTATATTTGTTCCGTGTGCGTATCGTCGCATCCTAGACCTCCTCTTTCTCTACATTGTCGTTGGTATCATCGTCGTCGTCTACAGAAGTCGTGTCGTCTAGTGCCATATCACCGTCTTGCATAACATCTAACACCATAAACTCATCGACTGCCGCGTCTTCACTTACGTCTACACCTGATGCCATGGGAGTCGGTACTTCTATTTCTGCAGGCTCATTAGCTTCTTGCTTAACGTGCTCTGCCAAAACTTTTTCGGCATCGATTACGAGTCCTTTGTCTTTTTCTACAAGATCCACCTTTAGCCCAAGCCCCTGGAGTTCTTTTACAAGAACGTTGAAACTCTCTGGAACTTTCGGCCCGACAATTTCGGTTCCTTTAATTATTGATTCGTAAGCTTTGCTACGTCCGTATACATCATCTGATTTGATTGTAAGCATTTCCTGCAAGATATTACTTGCACCATAAGCTTCGAGTGCCCATACTTCCATTTCTCCGAATCGCTGACCACCGTTTTGTGCTTTTCCACCCAGAGGTTGTTGGGTAACCATCGTGTATGGTCCGGTGCTTCTGGCGTGGATCTTGTCGGTTACCATGTGTGTAAGTTTTAGCATGTACATGTTGCCAACGACGGTCTTTTCTTTAAATGCTTCTCCCGTAAGACCGTCATAAAGCTGCTGCTTGCCATCTGCAGGGAAACCAGCCTTAACAAGAAGGTCACTAATTTGGCCTTTGGTAACTCCATTAAATGACGGCGTAGCTACCTTCATACCAAGGGCGCGAACTGCCATGCCGAGGTGTGTTTCAAAAAGTTGCCCGAGGTTCATACGGCTAGGTACGCCCATAGGGTTTAGGATTATATCGACTGGAGTACCGTCCTCGGTAAATGGCATATCTTCTGGTGGTAGAACACGGGCGATAACGCCCTTGTTACCATGACGTCCCGCCAGCTTGTCTCCAACTTGCACCTTACGCATTTGAGCCACAAAGACTTGAATTTGCATAAGCACACCGGCTTTTAGCTCGTGTCCGTTAGCCCGGCTAAATACTTTTACGCCCACAACTTTTCCGTGCTTACCGTTACTCATACGCTGTGACGTATCACGCACTTCCTTGGCTTTTTCGCCAAATATTGCCCGCAGTAAACGCTCTTCACTAGAGAGTTCCTGCTCGCCCTTTGGTGTAATCTTTCCGACGAGTATGTCAGTAGGATGTACTTCTGCGCCAATTCTGACGATACCGTCATCATCTAAGTGTCGGAGGGCATCTTCTGAAACATTCGGGATATCTCGGGTTACGATTTCTGGTCCGAGTTTGGTCTCGCGCACTTCTGTCATGTAGTCGACAATATGAATACTAGTTAGCATGTCGTCCTGGACTAAGCGACGGCTAATCACCATAGCATCTTCGAAGTTATAACCTCTCCATGGCATAAATGCTACAAGCAGGTCACTCCCAAGGGCTAGCTCGCCTTCAGATATTGACATACCTTCGATAATCGGGTCGCCCGTCTCGAGCTTATCTCCCGTATTAACCACTACTCGCTGGTTGATACAAGTACCTTCGTTCGAGCGCACGAAGTGCATTGGTTTGTATGTGGTTTTTCCGTCTTTGTACTCGACAACTACTTCGTCGGCCGACGCCTTAATAACGATACCCTTGTCTGTAGCTACAATAATCTGCCCGGTGTTTCGTGCAGCAACGGCTTCCAAACCCGTACCGACAATAGGGGCTTTAGGTCGAATAAGTGGCACTGCCTGCTTCTGCTGGTTTGAACCCACTAAAGCGCGGTCTACGCGGTCTTTCTCGATAAACGGAACGAGCCCAGCTGTAATGCCGATTATCTGGTTATGCGCAGCATCCATATGCGTTGCTTCATTACTATCTGTCTCACCCACTTGCAGATTTACCCGACCAGCTATTCTTTCTGATACAAAGTAGCCTTCGGCGTCTACTTCATTACCAGCGCCCGCAATAACGGTTCGTTCTTCTTCTGATGCGTCCAGATATTCTATTTCGTCTGTTATCTTTGCCTTAACCGGCCACGTAATTTGTTTCTTTATCGCACCGAGTTTTGTTGCTTCAGCAGCTGTTATCTTGGCTCCCGCCTTAACTATCACTTTGCCCTTTTCGTCTTCTAGATTGCTCGCTGCAATATGCCCAACAGCGTCTTTGGCAGTAACGGCATTAATGACTTTACGGTATGGTGTTTCTATAAATCCGTAGTCGTTAATACGCGCATAATTAGCAAGGCTAAGCACCAACCCGATGTTCGCACCCTCGGGAGTTTCTACGACACATATACGCCCATAGTGGGTAGCATGCGCGTCACGTACTTCGAATCCGGCTCGCTCACGAGACAAACCACCAGGGCCCATCGAGCTTAGACGTCTTTTGTGTGCCAATTCGGAAAGGGAGTTTTCTTGTGCCATAAACTGGCTCAGCTGGGAGCTCGCGAAGAATTCTCGCACGGCAGCCACCACAGGTCGGGCATTAATAAGTTGCCCAGGAGTAACCGTTTCGATCTCGCTCATACTCATACGATCTTTCGTGTTGCGCTCCATGCGTAGCAGACCGATACGGAATTGTCGCTGTACAAGCTCGCCCACGAGCTTAACTCGCCTGTTCGCAAGACTATCGATATCGTCCGCAGGGTCACCAGTACAGTTAAGTCGGATAATCTCAGCCATGATCGCGATAAGGTCTTCAAGGCGCATCACCCGGTTTTCTGCAGTATTTGGTATATCGATATTAAGTCTTTTGTTAAGCTTGTATCGTCCAACTCTACTAAAGTCGAAGCGCTTATAGTTATAGAACATGTTCTCGAGTAATGTTCGAGCGTTATCTACAGTTGCGAGGTCTCCAGGTCGAAGTCGGCGATATACTTCGATCAATGCTTCGTTCGTACCCTTAGTTGGATCTTTATCAAAGGTAATATCGACATGGCTCGTCTTGCCTTGGTCTACATGCTTGAAGGCACTTTTTATGCCCGCTTCGTTCATGCCAAGTGCCCGAAGTAGCGTGGTTATAGCAATTTTTCGCTTTCGGTCGATCTTAACAAAAATCGCACCATTTGCTGCTGTTTCAAACTCGAGCCACGCGCCACGACCAGGTATAACCTTTGCACCATATAGGTTTCGTCCACCGCTCGTGTTAGCCGTAAAAAATACACCCGGGCTACGGATAAGTTGGCTAACTACAACACGCTCTGCACCATTTATAACGAACGTACCTCTCTGTGTCATCCATGGGTAGTCACCAAGGTATATTTCTTGCTCTTTTACTTCGCCTGTAACCTTATTCGTTAGCTCGACTGTCGCCTTTAATGGAGCTTCAAAGCTTACATTGTTTTCTCGAGCTTCGTTTTCTGTAGTTTTGGGTGCTTCAAACCTATAATCTTTAAAACTTAAGGATAGCTTCGTGCCAGTGTAGTCGTCGATAGGGCTTATTTCGGAAAGTAATTCGCCTAATCCTTCTTCTACGAACCATTGCCAAGAACGGTTCTGGTGGTCTACCAGGTTTGGAAGGTCGACGATGTTATCGGTACTTGTTAAATAGGTGCGCTTGGTTATAGCCGTCTTAGACATACGAGGGGTTGATCTCCTACAAGATTAGTTGCTGATTGTTGTGGATTTTGCCTTTTTTCTTAAGGGAAGTCCACTGACGATCATATTTTGGTGCTACCTAAATAAACTGTTGCACGGAGATACGTCTACTACTTCTTACATCAAAGTCTGATCGAATTTTATGTAAATGTCAAGCACTTTCTAAGCGGACTGATCCGCTTAACCATCAGCTACTTTCTTGTATGTACAAGTAAGTAGCCAAAGAAAACACAGGCGATGAAAAACTAGATGGTCAGAACCTAGCTCCTATCTCTGGCTCCTGCGGAACTCGTCGCTTGCACTCCTCAAACAGTCCTCAGAGCTCCGGGGATAGCAGCTAGAACCTTCTCTCTGTTTTACAGAGCCTGGGCTGGCTGCCATGGACACGACGGAGTCGTGTAATAATAAAAGTCTTTAGTCCTTTCTTTGAATCGTCCATCCGATAGCAGGAAATTGTCTAAATGCATTATCGCGAACACTTCTAACGCTCGGAGCTCTAAGGTGCTTATATTCCATAGTTCTGCTACCTATTTTCTCCTTTGGCACTTTACGCCCCGTATCCTCAAAGCCAAACTCCTCCATAAAGGCAATATCTTCGGTGTTAGGTGCCTCGACATAATGAGCTACTTCTACCTCAGAATCATAGTCTAGAAGCGCAAAGTACAGGAGTGCCGCTACTTGCAGCTCGTCTCGACGCGTAATCATCCCCGAACGTGTGCCAATATCAGTAATATTTGGATAAGAATCTTTAAATGGGTTACGTGGCTTATACTCTACTACACGTAACATAGAACTTACATTATCTGGGGCAACCAAGACATCCTGAGGGGAAGTATCGCAGACCCAGTATGACGGGTTATTCGTACCCGCCACTACACGTTCTAGTTGATCCTGGTATCCTGCTTCGTCTGTAGGAAGTTTTAGATCGACCCCTTCTGGATCAAGTATTTCTGGCACCCATCTCTCTGTCCACGCCCCATGCAAAAGATCTCTAATGCCGACCGCACCTCTACGCAAAGTATCTTCATCCATGTTTGGCGCCCTGGCTAGTCTTTGGACTGCAAAACTATTAGCGCGTCGTGCGTCGGATTTCTCTCTAAAATCTACTCTGTTTATCATAAACAAGTTATATCACTTAAGTATCTTGTCGACAATACCATACTTTATGGCTTCGTCGGCTGTAAGCCACTTGTCACGTTCGACATCTGTCTCGATTTGCTTGATAGTTCTTCCTGTATTCTTTGCGAGTATATCGTTCAATAATTTCTTGATACGTATACTTTCCTGCAAGCTTATTTCCATATCGGTTACCGTTCCGCTTGTGCCCGCACTGGGCTGATGGATCATTACACGGCTATTAGGCAATATAAATCGCTTGCCTTTTTGCCCACTACTAAGCAAAAACGCTCCCATGCTAGCCTGTAAGCCCATACCGTAGGTCGCTACGTCTGCTTTAATATGCTGCATAGTATCGTAAATAGCTAAGCCGTCACTCACACTTCCACCAGGGCTATTAATGTATAGATGTATATCTTTCTTAGGATCTTCGGCATTTAAAAACAACAACTGGGCGACGATAAGGTTAGCAGTAACCGGATTTACATCAGAACCTAAGATAATAATGTTATCTTTCAAGAGGCGCGAATAAATATCGTATGCTCGCTCAAAACGACCTTCATTCTCTATAACTGTTGGTATCAAAATGCTCATAAAATATTATCCTTACTAAGTAGTATCTGTAGTATAGAAAATTAGCACTCATAGGTCAAGAGTGCTAATTATATCAAGCTGGCTCCCTCAATTTACTATTTATTTAGCTCGACTAACTTAGCAATGGTTTTTTCGCTTAGCATTCTCGATACAATATCACGCTGCTGATCAGGGTTATCTAGTTCTTTGTGCATAGCTTCGTCTTTGTACTGAGATTTTAGTATCTGCTTTCGCATTTCAAATTCTTCTGGAGTAATCTCGATCTTCTCAGCATCCGCTACTTCGCCCAGTATTAGTCCTGCCTTGACTCGCTCTATCGCAACTGGTTTTATAGATTCGCGGTATGCTTCTTCAGTCTGTCCTAATACATCCAAATATTCCTGCCAGGTTTGACCACGATATACAATATTTTGCTTTTCATCTTGGATAATTCGATCTATTTGTTCACTTATAAGACTATCTGGGATGGCTGCTTCACTTTTATCGACGAGAAGTTTTATAAGAGCTGTCTCGTAATCACGTTGAGCCTCGTACTGCTTTTCGCTTGTTAGCTGAGTCTTTATGTGTTCCTTAAGTTCCGCAACGTTCTTAACAGGGGCAGCTTTTACTGCAAAAACATCATCAACTTTCGGTAATAAAACTTCTTGAACTCGAGTGACTTTAACTGTAAAGGTTACTTTTTTACTTTTAAGTGCCGACACGCGGTAATCTGCCGGAAATGTGACGGTAAATTCTTTTTCTTGCCCAGCCTTAAGTCCTTCTACATTTTCTTCAAAACCCGGTATAAACGTATTAGTACCTAGTATAATCGGATACTCTTTGCCTTCGGCTCCCTTGATCGGTTCGCTACTTTTAGCATCTTTACCCGCGAAATCTATCCATACTTGATCGCCTTTTTTAGCTGCCCGAGTAATATCCTTCTTCTCGGCTGTCTGTTTGCGCAAAGCTTCTATTACTTCATCTATGTCTTTTGCAGATATTGTTACTTTTGGCATCGTGGCGCTCAACTTTTTATAGTCGCCCAAGCGTATATCGCCTATTATCTCTAGGGTTGCCTCGAATTCTACGGTAGAAAATGGAACAAACTTTTTTATATCTACTTTCGGCTGTGAGACGGGGCGCAGCTTCTCTTGCTGTAGGGCAGCACTATAAAGCTGGTTTAGGGACTCGTCTAGAAACTGGCTTTGGAGCGCATTCGGGTCTAGCTGCTTTTCGATTAAAGCTATAGGTGCTTTACCTGCGCGAAAGCCTGCTACCTTAACACTTTTAGCCATTTCCTTGAGAACGATAGCTTTAATTGGCGACAAGTCTTTGCTGTCAGCGGCTATAGTGAGCCTTAATTGAGGCGGAGTCTCAATTGATGTCTTTACTTGCATAGAGATGTAGCGTACCACAACCCCTGTAGTTACATCAACCCCTCTGTTTTTATTTGTTTTGCCACGCCTTGGTTCCGAAAATCTTTAATCATACTCACTATTCGCTGAGTACTATGTGACTCTTCTTTATTGGCCACCAAGTCCCGCAGTTTATATACCTCGTTCTTGACTTCATTCTCGCCAATAAATAGCACAAATCTCGTGCCCCGTTTTAAAGCTGTTTTCAGCTGTTTGTCGGCACCGCGCCCACTATAATCTACGGCTACGCACACTCCCATTTTACGAAGTTCTTTGGCAAGCTTAGAAGCCTCCGCCTGAACGTCGCCTATGGCTACTACTTGTAGCTCTGTCTCGGGTTTTAATACCGGCAAAAGCTCGTGCCCCGTAAGAAAATTAACTAATGTGTGGTCTCCCATGCCAAAACCCACAGTCGGTACAGGCTCTGAACTAAATAGCTCCATAAGCCCGTCGTAGCGTCCACCCCCAAACATCGAGCGATTGTTGTCGGGGTGGGTATCGAAGACTTCAAATATTATATCTGTATAGTAATCGAATCCACGCATGAGCGTCGGGTCAAAAACAATATTGGTAATCCCAGATTCTTCTAAAGATTTTAGTACAGCACTAAGTTCTTGCACAGGACCATGGACCATTATCTCAGTCGGCAATGCCGATAAATCTTTAGAATTAAGTACAGCCAATAACTTGTCTGCAGCGGCACTTTCTCGCTGAGACGGCGACAGAATACCTTCTAATAATCCTAAGAATTCGGCTTCCTCCATCTTATTTTTGCGATCAACAAGCCGTATAACTGTAGATGCCGCAACCTGATCCAGCCCAAGATACTCCATCAAAATATAGTTAGTCAACTTCCTCGAGCCAACTTTTATACTATACATATCTCGTTTAGCGCCATATGCCTGCATGATATCGTCAGCAATACTCATAATCTCTATATCTGCCTGCACACCTTGTACACCAAAGATGTCGACATTCAGTTGAAAGAATTCGCGGCCCCTGCCACGCTGCGGACGCTCATACCTCCAACACTGCGGAATCGAATACCACCTGAGCGGATAAGCTAGCTCTTGTCTTTTGCCCGCCACCATACGCGTTACCGTAGGTGTCATCTCTGTCCTTAGTGTTACTTGTCGCCCCCCTCTATCTTCAAACGTGTATGTCTGCTCATTAACGATTTCGTCGCTACCTTTGGTTAGGTACAACTCTGTTGGTTCTAAAATAGGCGCGTCGTATTCTTCGTAGCCATACTTTTCACATACATCGCGCATAACTGCAAATAAATATTTACGTATACGCATATCTTCCGGATAAAAGTCTCTTGCTCCCTTATAGGGCTGTGTCGATATTGTCATAGTTCTTCCTTATGTTTTAAATTATAGCCTACTTATTTCAATTGAGTTATCTTGGTTTAGTAAGATTTGTAGCTCTTCGCCTAGCGGCAATGGCAAAGCTGGCTGACAATAGCCTCTCGGGAAGTCATATATTATCGGTATGCTGTCTAAATATTTACGCTGCTCGAACGAGCTCTCTACTTCGCGTATATTAAGCATATAAGTATCCGGAAACTTACCTATAAGCAAGCCTGTAATATTCTCGGCAGCCCCCGGTAACAGCATTATGGAGTCTAAGTTGCGTATGAAGTCTTGCCATATTCTGTCCTTTGCAACTATAAAGTCTTCACCTTCGAGCTGTAATATATAGGGTTTACTAAAATTCGGGCAGAAACTCGTCCCTTGCAGTAGATCAAAGGTATAGTTGTTGCCACCCCATACCTTTCCACGCATTTTGCCTGGTCGATATACTGTCATGGCTTTTTGGTTATATAAACTCGTTAATGCTTTAAAGTCTCCTACGTAGAGTGCGTATAGCGACTCAGCCCACAGCTCACCATACTCGGGTGTCTTTACCCAGTTAGCTAGCATAGGACCTTGCCACGATCGGCATACACCCATTGCAGGCAATGCATTTATTAGCAGAGTGTTATCTGAGTAACCCACAAATATTTTGTTTTTCGCTATTACTAGGCTCTCAAACTCGCTAAACAGCTCTACGGAGTTATAGCCACCGTTCCAAGCCATGATGAGATCGCCGTTTTCTGCCGCCCAGTTTATGGATTTAATCCTAGCTGCAACTGGCTGGGAGTCGTATATATTACTCGCAGAAATGTCTTCATATATTTTGACTATAAAGGCTTAAGACCTAATTCGGGTTCTTGCTAACGCTTAAAATAGACTAAAACGGGCAGTATCCTGACCGTAGTTTTGTATTCTTGTAAGTGCAAACATAACAAGGAGAAACAACACTATGGCATATAGGAACTGCCCGTA